>JBIKTT010000276.1:0-4304 GCA_044347925.1 Phycisphaerales bacterium | reverse complement strand
ATGCCCAAGTATCAGGAAGCCGGCTTGCTCTTTGGCCTGCTCTTCTACGCGGGCCTGGTGATCTTCCGAGCCTACTCCTTCGCGACCGTCCCCGGCATCGAACGCATGACATACTACTTCGCGGCTTCGGAACTGGTCCTGGGCCTCATCGCGGCGGGGCTTTGGTTCTCCCGCACGGGAGCCCGCTCGTAAGAGATCTCGAGCCCACGCGAGAATGCCGGAGATGCAAGGCACGCGGGTACGAACAGGGCGGGTGGCACGACTGCCTTTCTCCTCTCGGGGCTGGTGGTGCTCGTTCTTCGCATCCGCCCCAGTCTAACCGATGGCGGGTGTGCCACGATCCGCCGCTTCGGCGCATCGTGGATGGACGTCCGTGGAGCATGAGCCGTCGAATCTCGCCGTGTGGTGTCCGGGGTTGTATCGTGCGTCATGAGCCCGTCCGATCCTCCGCTCCGCAAGCGGCTGCGTCGCCACGAACACAGCCACCATCTCCGCTTCCTCACGTTCTCGACTTACCGCAGGCTCCCGCTCTTCCTCAACCCGCGGATTCGCGACCTCTTCGCGCGGCACCTCGCTGCGGCCCGCCATCGATTCAAGTTCCATCTCTACGCCTGGGTCGTGATGCCCGAGCACATTCATCTGCTTTTATGGCCTTGCTTGCCCGACCATCCGGTGTCCGCCGTGCTCAGGACGTTCAAGAGGGATTTCGCGGACGAGGTGATTTGTCGCTGGCGGCAACTCGGAGCCCGCGTGCTCGAACGCCTCGTCACGCCGCAGGGCAAGCCGCGATTCTGGCAGCACGGCGGCGGGTACGACCGCAACATCTTCTCCCCGGCGGTCCTGGCCGAGACGATCGAGTACATCCACCACAACCCGGTCAAGCGCGGGTTGGTGGCCAAGCCCGAGGACTGGGCATGGTCTTCCGCACGCTGGTACGCCGGACATCGAAGCTCGGATGACCCGACGGAGATCCCGATGGACCCGCTCCCGCCCAAACGGCCCCGGCCTCCGCGATTTCCTGACGAAGACCCGACCTGACCTCGGACGCGACCGCGAACCCGGCAAACCATCCACGATGCACCGAAGCGGCGGATCGTGGCACCCCAGCCCTCGGTTATACCGCGGTGCATGCGAAGAACTCGCGCCACCAGCCCCGAGAAGAGAAAGGCAGTCGTGCCACCCGCCGCGTCACCTCGCTGCGGCCCGACACCCCGGCCTCCGCGATTTCCTGACGAAAACCCGACCTGACCTCGGGCGCGACCGCGAACCCGGCAAACCATCCACGATGCGCCGAAGCGGCGGATCGTGGCACCCCAGCCCTCGGTTATACTGCGGCGCATGCGAAGAACTCGCACCACCAACCCCGAGAAGAGAAAGGCAGTCGTGCCACCCGCCTAGTCGATCGGAGGATCGGTATCGATACTGTCTATTTCGCGCAGCGCTTCGATCACTGTTCTTCGAAATTCGTACATACCCATGGTCGCCCTGACAACTTTCCCGGGCTCTATCCGGTCATCTGGTGGTGTTGGGCCCGATAGGCCGACGAGGGTCATGTGCGTTGAAGTTCGCAATCCGACAAGCAGGCACCCGTCAAAAGCCGGATCGCCACGAGGCGCCAACAAGCGAGCGAACCACGCGCTGTAAGAATCCTCGGCCGTGACCAACTCCTGCTTCCCAAAGCACACGTCCAACGCTATCGTCAATACCATTGCGTCCGGAAGAGCACGCACTCGCGCAGACGCTCGAAAGAGCTCAGGATCGAGCCATTCACTTAGGGAATCTCTCACTAACCTGAGCTCTTCATCTTCTCGCAGAACACCGATCCGAGTCTCGTTTAAGAGCACTTCGATGCTTCCAAATGGCCCCAAGCTCGCCACTGGCGGCCTCGTTGATTTCGTTACTCTCAGTCTGAATGCTTGCATACTTATCCTTTATCTCGGGGGTGCCCCCCGTCCGCCAAGAGCCCTCCACACTTGATTAGGAACCCTAATATCACGACCGCTGCCAGTAGCCCCGTTGAAGTGCACTCTGTTATTGCTCCCACTGTAACGATATACTCTCTGCGTCTTTGTCGAGAATCCATGCCGGTTCTTGGCGGGTGGCACGACTGGCGTCGTGTTGCGAGGTGAGCTGAGGGTGTTTTTCGGAGGCGGCCCACGCACATCCAAGGGCGGGGGTGCCACGATCCGCCGCTTCGGCGCATCGTGGATGGACGTCCGTGAAGCATGAACCGTCGAATCTCACGGTGTGGTGTCCGGGGTGGTATCGTGCGGCATGAGGCGGGTGGTACCGATCCCGACCCGATTTGCGGCCGCGCCACCGATCGCCGGTTCCTGCGGCGATCGGTGGATGTGCTTTCGACGAAAGAGCGGCCTCGGCCTGTCGGTCGGGCCCCGAGCCCATCCACGGCCAGCCGAATCGGCGGATCGTGGCACCCCCGCCATCCGTTGTTCGGAGACAGAGTCCTAAGAACAGGCGTCGAGCACCCTGCAAGACGAATCCAGTCGTCCCACGCCGCCGCTCGCCCTCAACTCGATCCCCCATCCGGTCGATAACCCTCCGTGAACACGACCCAAACTCCCGCCGCTTCCACGCGTGCCGCGTCTCTACCATCCGCCCGCATGGCGACCAGCTTTCCCAAAGACAAAATCAACGTCCTCCTCCTCGAAAGCGTCCACCCGCACGGGGTTGAGCTCTTCAAGGCCGACGGCTTCAGCGTCCAGACGGTCGCCGCAAGCCCGGACCCGGCCGCTCTCCCCGCCATGCTGGCCAACACGCACGTCCTGGGCCTCCGCTCCAAGACGCAGCTCACGAGCGACCTGATCGCGGCCGCGCCCAAGCTCCTCGCGGTCGGCTGTTTCTGCATCGGGACCGACCAGGTCGACCTTCCCGCCGCCGGTTCGCGCGGCATCCCCGTCTTCAACTCCCCCTTCGGCAACACCCGTTCGGTCGCTGAGCTCACCGTCGCCGAGATCGTCGCGCTCTACCGCCAGCTCCTGCCCAAGAGCATCGGCATGCACGCCGGCGCGTGGGACAAATCCGCTTCCGGCTGCCACGAGGTCCGCGGCAAGACCCTCGGCCTCGTCGGATACGGCCACATCGGCTCGCAGGTCTCCGTCCTCGCCGAAGCCATGGGCATGCGGGTCATCTACTTCGACATCGTGCCCAAGCTGCCCCTGGGCAACGCCCGGGCCGTCCGCACGCTCAGCGACCTGCTCCAGCAAGCCGACGTTGTGAGCTTGCACGTCCCCGCGACCGACCAGACCGAGGGAATGATCGGTGAGCGCGAGCTCGCGATCATGAAGAAGGGCTCGTACCTCATCAACAACGCCCGCGGCTTGGTCGTCAACATCCCCGCCCTCGCCAAAGCCCTGAAAGCAAGCCACCTCGCGGGTGCCGCGTTCGACGTCTTCCCCGTCGAGCCCGCCGGCAAGAATGAGCCGTTCGTCTCCGAGCTTCGCGGGATCGCCAACGTGATCCTGACGCCGCACGTCGGCGGCAGCACCGCCGAAGCTCAGGAATCCATCGCCGACGATGTCGCTCGCAAACTCATGAGCCACATCAACACCGGCTCGACCACCGGCGCGGTCAACGTCCCGCAGGTCGAACTGCCAAGCCAGGGCGACGCCGACGCCGCTTCCCGCCCGCACCGCATCCTGCACTTCCACCGAAACGTCCCCGGCGTCCTGAGCAAGATGCACGCCCTGATCGCCCAGCTCGGCGCGAACATCAACGCCGAGTATCTGCGCACCAACGCGGACCTCGGCTACGTCGTCCTCGACGTCGACCCGACCAACGCCGAGCCGATCCTCGCCGGCCTCCGCCAGATACCCGAGACCATCCGCGTCCGCGTGCTCTGGTAAGCCCCCGCTGGTTCAGCCCCGGGCCGAAGCGTGTACCGCGAGGAGCAGGACCCGCCGCCCCTCGGGCGTCAGGTCGATGAACTCAAGCCCGACCTGGTGGTGCAGCAAGCCGTCCATCTTCGACCACTCCACCCGCGTCTGCACGTCGAACCCGCCGTCGAACGTGCGCACCTTCAGCACCACCACGCTCTCCACGCGCGGGCTGCAAAGCCCCGTGCGCACGAGCAACCCCGATGCCGAAATGTTCATCACCGACCCGAGCGTGCACTCGACGTCCTGGCACCGAACCCGGCCGTGGCGGCGGTTGTTCTTGACGGCGGGACCCTTCCTGTTCGAACGACCTTCGGCGGTGCTTTCGGTGGGTGGGTGTACGGTGAGAAAGTGGTCCTGCATGGCATGGAAACATCGGCCCGGAACGGGCGATCAATCAGACAACTCGCG
>JBIKTT010000274.1:0-4355 GCA_044347925.1 Phycisphaerales bacterium | reverse complement strand
TCGCGGTAGCGGTGGGGGCCGAACGCCGCCTCGGCTTGGAAGTAGCTCGACGACCGCGGGCAGTACGCAACCGGCCCCGCCAGACGCGAAAGGTCCGCATCTGACACGTCGTTGCAGTGCACCACCAGGGTGCCCGACCCCGCCAGCGCCGGCGCCATGTGCTCGATCGGCGTACGGCCCGCCGAGTACTCGCCTTCAAGCCCGTCGTGCCAGAGTCCGAACCGTTCAAGCAACTGCCGGTGGGGGCCCTTCCCCGAAGCGATGAACTCGCGTTCGGCCTGGCTTTCCGCCAGATGCGTGCAGACCAAAGCCCCGAGCCTGGCCGCATCGGCCACCGTCCGCCGATACGCCGCGAGCGACACCGTGTACGGGGCGTGAGGCGAGATACCAGGCCGAACGTTCCGCGTGCCGCGCGCACAGCACCCCGCCAGAATCTCCGAAGCCTTCGCCGCCCGGCCGACGTCCCCTCGCCCGATCCCGAAGTACTCGATGAAGCTGACCCCGGCGAGCTCCGAAGCCGCCAACTCCTCAAACGGCACCGTGCTCGGGCCCGTCGGAGGGCATCCCGCGATGTCGCCCACCGCAACCACGCCCCCGGCCAGCGAAAGCTCGATCCCGCGGCGAACCGACGCCCGGATCGCGCCCTCCTCGGCCGGCCGGTGCTTGACGACATGCCCGAGAAACCGAGGGAAATCCCCGCGGCCCCCCTCGAAGGGCCCGACGGCGGTGAGATCCAGGTGGGTGTGCGCGTTCACAAGCCCGGGGATCAGCACGCTGTCGCGCAGGTCGATCCGGCGGATCTCCTGTCCGGCCGCTTGCGGAATCCGGTCCGCCTCGGCGGGAGGGAGAATCCGAACCGAGAACGATCCGTCCGGCCCCGTCCGAACGAGCACGCTCGCCGGCGCGAGGATGATCCCGCGCTCGTCGGCGATCGCCGCGACATCAAGCCGAAAGGTCGCCGGACTGCCGGAGTCGAAATTGAGCGGACGGTTCATGCCATTTTCCCGGTTTGGTCGATCATAGAACGCGCGAGGGTGGATTCCGGCCCCGCCAGAGGCACTGGTTGCGGGTCGGTTCGCCTATCATCGCGCGTCTCCCTCAGGACAGATCGCACATCACCGGCTGGACGCCGGTCTTGCGGAGCAACGACCCCATGAATCGTCCCACGACTGCTTTCCTCGGTTCCCGTTCTCTTCGGTCCCTCCTCGCCTGCGCGGGCATCGCGGTCGGCGGCCTCATGCTCACCGGCGTCGGCGGTTGCGTCGCGCAGGAGGACTACGACCGTCTTCACCAGCAGATCGACAGCCTCGAAAACCGTAACGGCGTCCTCATGCGTGAACGCGACGCGGCCGTGAAAGCCCTCGCGGACGCCAACGCCGCCCTGGCCGCCAATGAAGAGGCTCTCAACGCCCTTCGGCGGATCAACGGCGAGCTGACCGGCCGCCTGCAGGGCATGGGTGCGAACCTCAACGACCTGATGGCCCAGCTCGATGGCCTCAAGCTCTCCGCTCTGGACCCGGACACCAACGCCCTGCTCCGCGAGCTCGCCAACCAGTATCCCGACCTCATCACCTTCGATGAAGCCAAGGGCATGCTCCGCTTCAACAGCGATCTGACCTTCAACTCCGGCGACGACACCGTCAAGCCCGAAGGGCGCCAGGCGCTCACCGCCCTCGCGAACATCCTCAACAACCCGGTCGCGAGCGGCTACGACGTGATCGTCCTGGGCCACACCGACTCGCAGCCCATCGGCCGCTCGGCTTCTCGCCACCCGACGAACATCCACCTGTCCGTCCACCGCGCCATCGCCGTCCGCCGCGTCCTCACCGAGCAGTCCGTGGCCGGTGGCAAGATGCAGGTCGCGGGCTGGGGCGAGTTCCGCCCGGCCGTTCCCAACACGCCCAGCGGCAACACCCCCCAGAACCGCCGCGTCGAGATCTACCTCACCCGTCACAAGGGCAGCGAAGCGTCGGGCTCGGCGTCCGCCGCCCCCGCGAACGTCGAAGCCCCGCGTACGGCGACGCCCTCCGGCGGCGGCAGCCCGAACCGGCCGTCGGACGTTCTGAAGTAAAGAACTCTTCACGCACCGAAATCCGAAAGAACCCTGAATGAGCCCCGAGTGATCGGGGCTCATTTCTTTGGATCAACACAACCTCCGCGACCAACAAATCAGTTCGAGAGGAGGGTTTCGGAACGCTTCACGCATCCCGCCGGTAGACTGGGTTCGCGGTCGTGCATGAGCGGGTCGGTTTGCCCCGCTCGGCGGTCCGAATCCAAGGAGGTTTCTATGTTGTTCAAAGTTCAGAAGTTGGCGGCTTCGGTGCTCGTGCTGTGTGCGGGCGCGGCGATGGCCCAGCCCGGCAACGATCTCTGTTCGAACCCCGAGCCCATCAGCGGCTTGGGCGACTTCGCGTTTGATTCCTTCGGCGCGGTCACCGACGGTGTCGAGTTTGGATGCGCTCTCGGGCAGGCGTACAACGACGTCTGGTACTGCTGGACGGCGACGGAATCCGGCCCGGTTCGGGCCAAGCTCTGCAACGGCTCGCCGGGGTTTGACACGGTGATCGCGGTGTACGACGGTTGCGGCTGCCCCGCGGATTTCGCCGAGATCGTCTGCAACGACGATTCGTGCGGGCTGTCGAGCTCGGTCAACTTCGACGCCGTCGCGGGCCAGACTTACCTCATCCGCATCGGCGCCTTCGACGAGGGCGGCACCGGCGCGGGCACCCTCACCCTCGAAACCTTCATCCCCGGCGTGGTCCTCGGCCCCATCGTCAGCCCCATCAACGGCAACACCTACTACCTCCTCGAGCCCAACAGTTGGACCGGCGGCGAGGAAGCGGCCAACGCCCTCGGCGGCCACCTCGCCACCGTCCGTTCCGCCGAAGAGAACGACTGGATCTACTCCGAGGTCATCCGCGCCGGCGGCGCGATCCGCCGCGGCTGGATCGGCCTCAACGACGTCGCCGAGGAAGGGACCTTCGTCTGGTCCAGCGGCGAACCGGTCACCTACACGAACTGGGGCGCGGGCGAACCCAACAACGCCAACGGCGTCGAGAACTTCGCCCAGATTCCGTGGTTCAGCCTGCAGTGGAACGACAACTCCGACCTTCCCGGCGACGACCCCTGCTACCCGGTGGTCGAGATTGTGAACGGCAACTCCTGCCCCGCCGATTTCAACGGCGATGACTTCGTCGACTTCTTCGACTACGCCGACTTCGTCGCGTGCTTCGAGGGCGAGTGCCTCGCAGGCCAGACGGCGGACTTCAACGGCGACGACTTCGTGGACTTCTTCGACTACTCCGACTTCGTCGATGCGTTCGAGACGGGCTGCTGATCAAGCCAACCTTCCCGGCCGCCGCGTGAGAGCGCGGCGGCCGTCTTCCTCCGGTGTCAAGCCTCGCTTCCAGGCCGCCGCGAACCCCTCCGCGGCCGGCGACGTACGATCGTCAATGGCGAATCTCCTGCGATCCTCCGCTCCGGCGCTCCTCGCGATCGTGGGTGGGCTTGCGGTCGTTTCCGTCCTCAGGACGACCATCGGCGGAGGCGGCGTCGCCCCCG
Source organism: Phycisphaerales bacterium (assembly GCA_044347925.1). Lineage (GTDB taxonomy): Bacteria > Planctomycetota > Phycisphaerae > Phycisphaerales > UBA1924 > UBA2396. The sequence goes on along the minus strand of JBIKTT010000274.1, from coordinate 794 downwards.
TGCCCGCGGCTTTTGAGTCCGGCCTGTCCCTCGACGAAGCGATCTCCCAGGGCACCGCTTCCGGCCGACCCGTCATCGCGTTCGCCACCGCCGACTGGTGCCCGCCCTGTCAGACCATGAAGCGGAGCACGCTCACCGATCTCAACGTGGAAGCGTTTCTCAAGGGACGGGCGATCTCCGTCTACGTCGATGTCGACCGCGACCGCAAAGCGGCGGAAAGACTCGGCGTGACCGGCATCCCCGCCACCGTGATCATCGCCGGCGACACCGTCGTCTCCCGGATCTCCGGCGTCATGTCGCCCTCGGATTACCTGAGCTTCCTGACCGCTTCGGTCGACCTGGCGAACAACCCGGCCGAGGTCGAACGCCTCCGGAACGATCGCCCGCGATAGCGGGAAAGCGACACATCACGCTCGGCTCCATGACCTCCGCGATCGAGAGCTCGAAAGGTCGCTGTCTCATGAGGAGTACCGCGGGGCCGCTTCGCGCTTCTTCCGATCCGGACTCCCAACGAAAAACCCCCGGGTCATGCGACCCGGGGGTTCTTGATTTCAACTCGATCTCAGGCCCTTGCCACGATTACTTGTAGAAGTTCGTGGTTTCGGTCTTGATGAGCGTGCGGGTGATCTCGTTGGACTTGGCGTCCGCACGGAGCTGGACCTGGCCCTCGCCGACCGCCTTGACGACGACCGTGAAGGTCTGCTTGGCGCCCGGCTTGAGCACGCCGATGGCGGGGAAGGTCAGCTTGGTGCCCGAGAGGGTGCCGCCGCTGCTGCTCACGTACTGCATCAGGT
>JBIKTT010000273.1:0-4361 GCA_044347925.1 Phycisphaerales bacterium | reverse complement strand
CGGCCAACGCCGCCGGATTGCCGATGCCCACCCAGTTCCGCTTCTTCGGCGGTGGCACGGCGGGCGGCGGGAACGTCATCGCGTTCGACAACCTGAGCATCTCGCTGGGCGATGCTCTGTGCACCGACGCCGGATGTCCTTCGGCGGACTTCAACGGCGATGGGTTCGTGGATTTCTTCGACTACGGCGATTATGTCGCGTGCTTTGAGGGGGAATGCCTGCCGGGGACCAACGCCGACTTCAACGGCGACGGGTTTGTGGATTTCTTCGATTACGGCGACTTCGTCTTCGCCTTTGAGGGATGCTGATCGTCGAGCGGTGACGATGGGTTGACAACACGCGCCCCGACCCCGGACTCGTGGCTGGGGTCGGGGTTCTTTTTCCACCTATCATCGGTCACCCGCCATGGCCGATTCGCTTCCAAGCCCGCCCTCCTCGCCCCCCAGCGCGTCTCGGTCCCCGCTCCTGGCGCTCCGGCACCCTCATTTCCGGCTGATTTGGTTCGCCGCGTTCGGAACCTACCTCGGCAACTGGTTCGAGTTCGTCGCCGTGCGCTGGCTTGTCACCGAGGAAGCCAAGCATCTCGAAGAGGTCGCGAAAGCGGCCGGCACCAGGAGCGAGGTCAACGCCGAGGACTGGATGGCGTACCTGTCGATCGCCCAGCTTGGCCCGACACTCTTTCTGGGACTGTTTGGCGGGCTCGTGGCGGATTCGGTGAATCGGCGGTCGCTCCTCGTCGCGACGCAAGCGGTGATGATGGTGATTGCGTTCGCGATGGCGATCGCGGCGTTCTCGGGGCACGCCAACCGTTGGATGCTCCTGGTGCTGGTGCTTTGCCAGGGCATCGCGGTGCCGTTCAACAATCCGGCGTGGCAGGTGCTGACGCCCCGGCTGGTCCCGAAGGATGAGCTTCACCTCGCGATCACGCTCAACGGCATCTCGTTCAACGTCGCCCGCACGCTCGGGCCGGCGATCGCAGGCGTCATCATGGCGCTCTTCAAGACCCCGATGCCGCTCCCGGGCGATTCACAGACGACAAGCCACGGAGCCGCGGCGCTCCTGCTCTTCAACGCGCTGACGTTCATCGGCGTGATGATCGCGGTCCTCAAGACCCCTGACGCGCCCGCTCCGCCCGAACTGGTCGGAGCCTGGCGTCGGCCGGGCCTTGCTTTCGCCCGGAGCAAGGAAGCGTTGGGCTGGGTCTGGCACCGCAAGGGCCCGCGAGCGGTGCTGCTTGCCGTCGTGGTTTTCGCGGTTTTCGCGACGCCGGTCATGCCGCTGATGTCGCTGATCGTGCACGATGTGCACGGCGGGGACGAGGACACCTTTGGCGTGTTCATCGCCGTGATGGGCCTTGGCGCGGTGACGGGCGGGCTTGCGATGCGGTACGTGCCGCCGTGGTACCCCATGCATCACTTCATCCCGCTGTCGTGCACGCTGGGCGGGGTCTTCATCCTGCTCTTCGCCGTCGCGGACGACAAAGCCTGGTCGCTCTTCACGCTCTTCTTCGTGGGCATCTTCTGGATGTGGGGGTTCAATTCCTCCGCGGTAGCGATGCAGAAGCTCGCGCCCGACGACATGCGAGGGCGGATCTCCGCCGTGGTCAACACGATCGCGATGGGCCTGATGCCGCTGGGGCCGCTGCTCGCGTCCAAGATCGGCCATGTTTCCGAACCCCGGCTTGTGCAACTCGGCCTTTTCACCCAGACGCCGGGGCTTTCGACCCAGCTCGGCATCGCCGCGTGCGCGGTGATCCTGCTCGTCGCGAGCCTGGTCATGCTCATCTGGCGGACGCCCGAGGTCGACAACGTCTCGCCGGATGATCCGTCCTACGACCGCCAGCCGGGCTTGCTCCGCGGCATCCTCGCTCCCAACCACAAGCCCGGGTACGTTCCGCCAGCACGCGAGACCTCCGCTTTCGAGGATGCCGGCAAATGAGCCGTCTCGCCGCTCTGCTCGGCGTGATTTCCTGCGTGCTCGCGTTCGGTTGCCAAAGCAAGCCGGACCCGACGGATCCGTTTGACCGCGGCACCCCCGCGGCGCTCCGGACCATCGCCCGCGCGTACGAGCAAGCGGTCGCCGAGATCCACGCACGACCCGACGAGACGTGGCACCACAACTGGCACGGCAACATCTGGCCCAACACCGTCGGCGGGCGACATCGCGGGCTCTGCTACGAATGGCAGGAAGAGGTCTGGAAAAGCGTGGGCCCCGTCATCCAGCGGGTCGGCTGGGAGGGTGTCGGCCTGGCCGCGAACGTCGACCGCTGGACCGAGCACCACGTGGTCGTCGTCTTCGATCCCACCCGCATCGGCCGTGATGAGCTCATCCCGCTGCTTCCGCCGGGCGTCGATCCCTCGGACGGGCTTCCCCAGGGCGAGGGGTGGGGCCGCCGGCCGCCCAACGCCATGACCCGTCCGGCCTGGGTCCTGGACCCGTGGCACACGGGGGAGCCCCATGTCTACACCCTCGACGAATGGCTGATTCGCGGCACGGCGGACTGGTACTCGGTCGCGCTCGAAGAACTTCCCGCGCCCCTCCCGCCCGCGGGGAGGTAGCGGTGGGCCGTGGGGTGTGGTATCGTGGTGTCCGGGGAGTTTCCGACGTATGCCCTCGCCGCAGTACAGAATTCCGGGTGTGCTTGGCTCTGATGCGACCGGCCTCTCCGGCCGCACGGGCGGAGCGATGCTTGCTTCTGTCGAGGCGAAAGCCGAGACGGAGGACAAGTCCGGGGAGTCCGACGCGCTGGGCGTGCCGGCGTTCTCCGGTGTCTCGCGTGCCGATGTCTACCGCGAGGTCGAGGAACGCGTCCTTGACGCTTCGCTGATCAGACAGGGCGATGCGAGCCTCTGCGGCCCGGCGGTCGTCACGTACATCCTCGCCAGGAACCGACCCGGCGAGTACGAGCGCTACGTCAAGAAGCTCTTCGAGACCGGTGATGCGAGCGTGGGTGAGCTTCGCGTCCGGCCGGGGGAGGATTGCCGCCGGCACTCGCCCAGCGGGATCGGCGCGGCCGACTGGGTCGCTTTGGCGGGGCTGCGCGACTCGGAGAACATCATCTTCGACTACGACGAGGTCTCCGACAAGGTCGCGGGCATCACGTTCCCGGGCTCCATCGCGTCATGGCTCGAGCGCATGGGTTTCGCGGGCGTCCGCAATGACACCAACCTCGTCTTTCACAAGAGCAAGTCCAACTTTCTGGATGCGGTCGACCAGTTCCGCAAGGGCCGGGCCGTGTGCCTGTTCGTGAGCATCGACGGCATCCAGAAACCGCCGCCCGGCCGCGGGTTCTTCGAGAAGATCGCGGGCAAATTCCCCAACCACTGGGTCGTGCTGACCGACGTCGACTCCACGAAGGACGACGACGTGCACTTCAAAATCTTCACGTGGGGCTTTGGCGACTACGACATCCCCGGCGATGCCGGATTCGGCAAGCTGAAGATGAGCTCGTGGCTCGACAACTACTACGGCTTTGTCTCGTGCGACGTCTGAGCCCAGCGGCCGAATCGTCCGGCTTCAGGCGCGGCTCTGGTACGACCCGTCCATGGTCGAAACCTTGAGCTTCTCGCCCTGCTTGATGAACGCGGGAACGCGAACCATCAGGCCCGTCTCCATCTCGGCGTCCTTGGTCTGGTTCGTCACGGTCGCGCCCTTCACTTCGGGCGGGCAGTCCTTGACGATCAGTTCGACCGAGGAGGGAAGCTCGAGGGTCACGGGGTTGCCCTCGTGGAGCAGCACCGTGCACTTGCCGTTGGGGATCAGATACTTGAGAGCTTCGCCGAGCACGTCGACCGGCATGGTCAGCTGCTCGTAGTTCTCAGAATCCATGAACGTCGCGCCCGAGGAGTCGGAGTAGAGGTACTCCATCTCGCGGCGGTCCAGGTCGATCACGTCGACGCTGTCCGAAGAGGACAGACGCTTCTCGATGATCTGCCCCGTGATGACGTTGCGGATCTTGATCTGGATGAACGCACGGAGGTTGCCGGGCGTGCGGTGCTCGAAGTTGGTGATGACGAACAGCTTTCCGTCCATCTTGACGCCAAGGCCGGGCCTGAGTTCCGTTGCGCGCATGATCGGCTCCCGTTGGGGTCACGATTCTGAAATCGTGGGGCCGATGATAGGCGGCCTCCGCTCGCCCGATCGACCCTCGGGTGATCCGGCGGGCCCCGGCAGGCCCGGTCCCAGCCTTCCCCAGGTCCGCTATCGGACCATCCCCGCCGCGGCAGGGTCGGCGGCCGGCGAGGACGCCGGAGCGGGCGCACCCCGCGACGCATTCGCCGTCAGGACGCCCGGCCACGTCTCCACCAGCGACTTGACCATCGCGCGGAACGCCCGACCCTCCGCGCGGAGCCGCGCATCAT
>JBIKTT010000272.1:0-4363 GCA_044347925.1 Phycisphaerales bacterium | reverse complement strand
ACCCTTGAAAAGCTGAACCCATGAACCCTTCGATCGGTACGATACATGGATCAGGGGTGGTGCAGGGTCGCAAGGAGCAGGGCATGAGCGAAATCACGCGTGTGGTGCGAGCGGCGGGGCGGCGGCTCTTCCTCATGGAACTGCTGAAGGCTCTGGTGCTGTCCGTGTTCATCGCGCTCAGCCTGATGGTGGTGCTGCGGGTTGTGCAGCAGTCGTTCGGCTTGGCGATCGAGTGGCGGACGGTGATGATCCTCGCGGGCTCGATCGCGGCGGCGGGGACGCTGGTGTGGAGCTTGGTCGCGCGTCCGCGTGAGCTGGACTCGGCCCGGGTGCTTGATGAGCGGGCGGGCCTGCGCGAGTCGCTGAGCACCGCCCTCACCATCGGTACGCCCAAGGAAGCCTGGTCGCAGCTTGTCGTCGAGACCGCCCGGCAGAAAGCCGCTTCGGTGAAGGTCGGCGATGCGATTCCTATCGAAGCGCCCAAGCGCTGGCACTGGCCGCTGGCGGCGGCGCTGGCTTTGGGCATTGCGTGGTCGCTCCCGACCTGGGACCTGCTTGGCACCAAAGCCAAGCGTGAAGAGGAAGCCAATCGGGCCAAGGAAGTGATCGCGGTCAAGACCGAGATCAATGAGAACAAGAAGAAGCTCGATGAGCTTCTCGCCAAGGTCGCTCCCGAACTCAAGAGCGAACAGACCGACCCGAGCAAAGCCGAAGAGGTCACGCCCTCGGCGTTGCAGAAGCCCGAGCAGATGCGGGCTTCGGAGATCAAGCGCCTCACGGACCTTTCCGAGAAGCTTGCGGCCAAAGCGGGCGGCGAGAAGGGCCTCCAGATGGACGCTCTCAAGAACATGATGGCCCAGCTCAAGCATCCGGGCGACAGCCCGATGAACGAGCTGTTCAAGTCGCTTTCGAAGGGCGATTTCTCCGGGGCCAACGAGGCGCTCAACGACATGAAGGCGCAGCTCGCCAAGAACGAGATGACGCCCGAGGAGAAGGAAAAGCTCGCCAAAGCCATGGAAAAGCTCGCTGAGCAGATCCAGAAGCAGGCCGACGCCGCCAAGGACATCGCCAAAGCCCTCGAGCAGGCCGGGGCCGATCCCCAGCAGGCTCAGGAAATGGCCAAGCAGCTCGCGGCCAACCCCGACATGATCAAGAAAGCCCTGGAAGCCATGAAGAACCTCACGCCCGAACAGCGTGAGAAGCTTGCCAAGGAAATGGCCGCGAAAGCCAAAGCCGCTCAGAAAGCGTCCCAGATGGCCAAGTCCATGAGCCAGTGCTCCGGCTCCATGCAGGAAGGCGAGATGGGCGAAGCGTCCGACGCCATGTCCGAGATGGCCGGCGAGCTTTCCGAGATGGAGATGACCGAAGCCGAACTGCAGGCGATGGACCGGGCGCTCAAGGAGTGCCAGTCGCAGCTCGCGGGTATGTGCGACGGCGATGGCGAGGGTGATTCCGACGAGTGGAACTCGCAGGAAGGTGAGTGGAAGGAAGGCGACAGCAACCGCATGGGCAAGGGTGGCAAGGGCGGCGGCCCGGGCAAGGGCCAAGGCGACCGCTCCGGCCAGACCCCCACCGAATTCGCCACCGAACAGCAGAAGATCAAGACCAAGACCGGCAAGGGTCCGATCATCGGCAAGCAGTACGTCAAGGGCGAGCAGATCGTCGGTGAGTCCGCCGCCGAGTACGCCGAAGCCGTCGACGCCAGCGGGAAAGCCGCCGCCGAAGCCCTCTCCAACGGCGAGGTGCCCCCGGAACTGCGGAAGACGGTGCAGTCGTACTTCGGTGCTCTCAAGAAGCAGACGGAGAAGAAGGACGGAGCCAAGCCCGCGGAAGCCAAGCCTGAAGAGAAGAAGTAATCGCCTCCGGAACGACCCGGACGTGGCATGAAACCGTGCACAAAACCCCGTAGAAAGCGGGGTTTTTTCTTGGGAGCGCCCGGGACGCCGTTCTCGCGGTCACGGCTTCGATCGTCTCAGGATGCGTGGCGACGGATCCTTGTGCCGCGCGGTTCGGAGGCCGCTCCATGTGCGTCAAGCTTCAGTTCCCCTTCAACAACCAGCAGCGGACCTTGATCATCGGCCCGGCCGACGTGATCGGTCTTGTGCCCGTTCCGAACCAGCGCATCGACGCGAGGCACTTCTTCCCCGCCGATGATCGATTCTCGAACCTGACGCAGGCGAACAAGGAGAAGCAGCTTGACGCACTGCGCAACGCGGCGCAGTGTGTTGCAACTTCGTTCGAGGGGTCGCCGGTCGTCTGGCTTTTCTGCACCCAGGGGCGGTCGCGGTCGCCGCGGGTGGCCGGGGCCTTTCTCAGGAGGCATCTCGGCCTGTCCCCTTTGGAGGTCATGCAGATGCTCCGCGACGGGTACACGCACCACCGAACGGACCAGTGCGTGCAGCAGATGAACGAGGAGAACGTGAAGGAGTGGATTCACGCTTTGGGGTGATCGTCCGAAGCGTCGCGGCGGCGTTACCCTCGGGGATGACCACGAACTTCCTGCGTGTCCCTGCTCGCGGCTCGGTGCACCTCTCGCGGATCGATCCACGCTCCACGGCGGGGGTCTCGGTTCCGTCCCGCGACGATGAGGCTCTCAAGGAGGTGGCGGAGCAGCGGCTGAAGGAGAACCGCGACAAGCTTCAGAAGCTCCAGTACCGCTTGTGGGCGGAGAACAAGCGGTCGTTGCTGGTTGTCATGCAGGGGATGGACACCTCGGGCAAGGACGGCGTTGTGCGGCACGTGATCGCGGGGATGAACCCCGAGGGGTGCAAGGTCACGAGCTTCAAGAAGCCGTCGGAGATCGAGCTCGACCACGATTTCCTCTGGCGGATCCATCAGCAGTGCCCGGCGAAGGGCGAGATCGCGGTTTTCAACCGGTCGCATTATGAGGACGTGCTGGTCGTGCGCGTGCACGGCTTGGTGCCGGAGCCGGTCTGGCGGGCGCGGTACGAGACGATCAACGCGTTCGAGAAGTCGCTCGCGGATTCGGGCACGACGATCGTCAAGCTCTTCCTGCACATCAGCAAAGCCGAGCAGAAGGAGCGGCTGCTGGCCCGCTTGGCGGACCCGGAGAAGAACTGGAAGTTCAACGAGGGGGACATTGCCGAACGGAAGAAGTGGGCTTCGTATCAGCGGGCGTACGAGGAGGCGATCGCCAAGTGCAACACGCCGTACGCGCCGTGGCACATCATCCCGGCGGACCGGAAGTGGTACAGGAACTGGGCCGTCTCGGAGATCCTGGTAAAGACGCTCGAAGCGATGGACCCCAAGCCGCCGAAGGGGACGTTCACGGCGGGGCAGTTCAAGTTCTGAAGAGAGGCATCGGGCATCAGGCATTGGGCATCAGAGGAAAGCACCCATCCCTGACCCAGATGCCTGGTGTCTGACGCCCTCAAAAAGACAGGCCCCGGTGCTTTCGCACCGGGGCCTGGTGTTCACTCAGACTTTCCTACGTCCCGGCTTAGCCCAGGAGCTGGAGGACCGACTGCGGGGACTGGTTGGCCAGACCCAGGACGTTCGTCGAAGCCGAGACCAGGATCTGCGACCGGGTGAGGGCCGCCGTCTCGGTGGCGAAGTCGGCGTCGCGGATGGCGGACTCGGCGGCCTGGCTGTTCTCGACAGCGACGTTCAGGCTGCGGATGGTCGCACCGACCGTGTTCTTCTGGAAGGCGCCCAGACGGCCGCGGAGGCTCGAGATCTGGTTGATCGACTCGGAGATGATCTTCTGCGCACCGCTGAGGTCAGACACGCTGTCGAGAGCGTTGGTCTGGCCCGAGCCGAGCGTGGAGAGGTAGCCGTTGGTCGCCGAGCCGAGCTTGCGGACGGCGGTGTCGCTCACGCCGATCGAAACCTTGCCGGCGATGTCGACGTTGCCGGCCAGGGCGAAGTTCGCGCCGCCGCCGGTGATGTAGCCCGTCGTCGCGCCGCCGACGCCGCCCAGGGTCTGGGACGCGCCGTTGGTGAAGGTCAGCTCGACGTCGAGGAAGTCGGTGTTGATGCGGGCCGTCTTGCCGCTGGACACGGCGCGGATGCCGTTGATCGTGGCTTCCACGTCCTGGCCGGTATCACGGATGCCGCCGGAGGCCGCGGAGCTGGCCCACGTGCCGGCCGCCGCCGCCTGGGCGACGTCGGTGTCGGTGGTGCTGAGCTGGTAGACGCCCGTACCGCTGAGGGTCGCGCCACCGGCGAGGACCTTCACGGAGACGATTTCGTTCTCGCCGAAGGAGTTGCTGGTGAGGCGGATACCCGACGTGTTGGTCGAGAGGGTCGCCGTCACGCCCGTCACGTCGCTGAACGTGTTGATGGACTTGACGACGTTGGAGAGGGCCGTGCCCGAGGTGAAGGTCAGTTCGCGAGCGCCCTT
>JBIKTT010000271.1:0-4364 GCA_044347925.1 Phycisphaerales bacterium | reverse complement strand
AGCATCGCCCCGCCCACCCACACCACACCGGGAACACGCGGAAGCTCCGCGATCGCGTCACGCACATTCAGCAGCCGCACCAGCCACGCCCGTACATCTGCCCAGCTCGAACCGGCCGCCGCCGCGATGGGCGCTGCCGATGGCTCGTTGTCGGCCGCTGACGGACTGATGGGCGTCATCGCCGCACGCGATGCCTCACGCTCAATGGTCGCTCCGGGTGCTTCGACAGGGCCAGGTGCCCGCGTGCCACGATCCAACGGCACGAAAGCCCCGCCTAAAGAGCGGATATCGTTGCGGGGAGCAGGCACCGGCTCCGCCGCGCCCGCGAAGGGGTCCACGCGCGAGCCGGTCGTCATCGTCGGGACCGCGTGCGCCGCATCATCAACCCCCGAAAGCACGCCAGCGTGCACCGATTCCGAAGACCGCTCGGCGATGCTGAGATTCGCGGTGAAATCCAAAGCCGGCGAGGGCGGCGTCGCGATCCCAAGAGGTTCAAGTTTGGTCCCGTCGCGGCGGGGCGGCGGGAAAGCGGGCTCGACCGGTGCCGCAGGTTGGCGAGCCGCGTTCACCCCGCCCGCGGCGAGCGTGCTGGCTTCTGGCGAAGCAGGCTTGACCGCCGCGAGATCCGCAGCGGGTTTATCCGAGAGAACCGAGTCGGCCGCCGCGATCAGACTGTCCGAGCGGAACCACTGCGGCCGCCAGATCATCGCGCCGAGCATCGGCGTGACAAACGACGCGAGCACCGCGAACCAGAGCATGTGCCGCGTCGAGGGACGCAGGCTCTTGCACCGGCAGACGCAGCCCACGAGCAGCGCCAGGGGGGAAGCGGCCAGCCCGCCCATCCAGAGCAGGTCCGCCGTCCGTGAGATGAGCTCATCTGTCGCCATCGTCCTGCTCCGTCAGAGCCGCCGTTCCGCCGTGCTTGTCCCAATCCGTTGAGAAGCCCGGTCCAAAGGTTCAGTCCCGCGAGTCCGGCTCGCGCGAGTCCAGGTCGTCGATGAGCTTGCGAAGCTGGGCGATCTCGTTCCCCGAGAGCTTTTCGTTCTCGATGAGTTGGAGGATCATCGGCCCGGCCGCGCCGTCATAAAGCTGGTCCACAAGCATCTTGATGCGCGAAGCGCTCACACTCTCGCGCGAAATCTTCGCCCGGTAGACATACGCGGTGTCCCGCTTGTCGCTGGCGACGACGCCCTTCTGCTCGAGGCGTGTCAGGAAGGTCAGGACGGTGGTGTACGCGACGGCCCGGCCGCGCTCGTGCAGCCTGTTCATCACGTCCCGCACCGTGAGCGGGCCCTCATCCCAAAGAACCCGCATCACCGCGAGTTCCGCTTCTCCGAGTTCGACCGGTCGCTTGGCCATCGTGGTTCCGTTTCCCGGACCGGCGGGGCCGATCCGTGGGGCTCTACTACCGCTGTCGTAGCCATCCCTCAGAAAGATACTACAGACGTCGTAGGCTGTCAATCGCTTTTTCGGAATTCCCCAAGAAAATTTCGCGAGGGCGTTCTTTGCGCTTCTCAGCGTTCGATCTCGGGGCCATGCCCGGGCCGCACCGAAGGACCGCCGCCGTGCGCACCGGGCCCGCGATGGTCGCCCGAGGCCGTGGATGCCCCGCCATGAGGCCGCTTCAGACAAGGTCCTGAGGCCCTCGGCCATCGCGCCGCGGGCCGCAGGCGGGATCCTGACGCAAGTCGCCTTTTGTGCGCCCGCGCAAGGTGTTCGCACAGCTCGCATCGCGCCCCGTGCACGCGGCCCGATGGATGGGCGACGTTGCTTCGGGCATGCGGTCCGGACATCGGGAAAACCTGCAACCCCGGCCCCTGAGCGACACGAATGGACAAGCTCCCCGCGAAGCAGCGCGGAGCCCGCCCCGATGAATCGGAAACCCGCGCGAGCAAGGGCCCTTTGGAGAGTCTCATGTCCGATCGTTCCGCTGGCCGCTTTCGTCCGTCCCGTTCCCTGATCGCGTTCCTGCTGGCCGGAGCGGCCGCTTCGGTCGCCGGAGCCAGCTCGGACGCGGTCGCGGTGGATGGAGCGGCTTTGGGCCTCCCCGCCGGTGCCCGCTTGCACGCTCAGGCCGGGATCACGCGGATGATCGCGGGCGTGACGTTCACGACGGGCGAGTCGCCGCGTGCGTCGGCCGAAGCGTTCCTGCAGCGGCACGGCCACCTCTTTGGCCAGATGGAACTGGTCCCCGGCTCACTCGCGGGAGACGGCTTGGCCGAGCGACCGATCATGCCGACGGCGGATGGTTCGTTCAAGCACACCATCGTGTCGTACCTCCAGCGGGTCGGCGAGGTGCCCCGGTCTTTGAAGCGGAAGCACGGTTCCTGGTCCGCAACGAGCCGGGGTTTCCGCTGGTGCTCGCGGCGACGACGCTGAAGCCCATCGACGGGTTCTCGATCGCGCAGGCGGACCTTGACGGGGCCGATGCGGAAGCGGCGTTCGCCCGCGTCCGGGCCGAGATCCCTGAGCTTGCTCGGGCGGACTTCGAAGCTCCCGACTTCGTCGTGTGGGCGGGGACGGCGGACACCATCGAAGCTCCGCGGCTTGCGATGCGGTTTATGGCGACGGCGGGCGAAGCGGGCCGTGATGGGTACGCCAAGCGGCTGATCATCGCGGACGCGGCGACGGGCGAGATCCTGCAGGTCCGCGACCAGATTCTGCACGTGGACATCCAGGGCACGGTGCGGGGCATGTCGACCGAGGGGTACCGGTCGGCGTTCTGCAACCCCGAGGTGCCGATGGCGATGCCCTTCGCCCGAGTGACGGACGGGACGACGACGGTCTTCGCGGATCGGACCGGCGCGTTCTCGCTTCCGCGCGGCAACAACAACCCGGTCAACGTGACGGCGAGCTTGCGCGGCCGCTGGTTCAGGATTTTCTCGCCGAGCACGGACGCGCCGGGCTTGACGGTCAACGGCGCGACGCCGCCGGGGCCGGTGGCGTTCATGTTCAACGACACGAACACGGTTGAGGTGCGGCGGTCTGAGGTGAACGCGTACTTCCACTGCAACTACACGCGGTCGCAGTGCTTGGACCACGCTCCGACGTTCCCGACGATCGGGACGCAGACGGAGTTCCGCGTGAACGTCAACCTGTCGGCGGGAACGGCGTACTACGACGGCGCATCGATCAACCTCGGCCGGTCGGGCTCGGGGATCGACAGCCTGGCGATGGCGGACGTGGTCGAGCACGAGTACGGGCACCACCTGGTCGGGATGGCGGGCTCGGGGCAGGGGCAGTACGGCGAGGGCTACGGCGACCTGATGGCGCTCATGACCTCCGAGAGCCCCATCAACGGCCGCGGGTACGACGGCGCGAGCTGCGAGACGGGTGTTCGCACGGCGGACAACACCATCATGTTCCCCTGCAGCAACGAGATCCACACGTGCGGGCAGTTGCTCACCGGGTGCTTCTGGGAGTTCACAGGAGGAGTTGATGCGGACGCGGACGGAGCTTGAAGCCAAGCTTGTCATGAGGCCGCTCGCGTACAACTCGGTGCTTTTGCATCAGGGCGATCAGATCTCGCCGGCGACGGTGACGGAGGTCATCCTCGCGCTGGACGACACCGACGGGAATGTCAACAACGGGACCCCGCACGTCTTTGAGATCCTCGCGGGGTTTGAGCGGAAGAACATGGAAGTGGCGCTTCCGAGCGTGACGTACAGCTTTCCGGGCGGTGTGCCGGACGTGCTAACGCCCGGAGAAGCGACGCCGGTGAGCGTGCGGATCACGACCGGGATCGGGCAGCCGCTCCCGGAGACGGCTCGGATCATGGTGAGCGACGGCGTGTCGGCGTTCGCGGCGGTGCCGCTGACGCCGGTGTCGCCGGGAAGCGAGGATTACACGGGCGTGTTGCCGGCTTTTGACTGCGGGGATGCTCCGCGGTTCTACTTTGCGATCGACGGAGCCGGCGGGCGGACGTTCAGCTCGCCCGCGACCGCTCCGATTGATGTCTATTCGGCGCGGGTCGGCGTTCGCGAGGTGCGGTTCGTCGGTGATGGCGAAGCGGACGCGGGCTTTGCGGTGTCGGGCCCGGTGGTTCGCGGGGCGTGGGGCCGGGATGTGCCGTCGGCGACCGGGACGACGGGGGCGCCGCGGATCGACGGATCGGGGAACGCGTCGGGGCGGTGCTGGCTGACGGGCAACGACGCGCAGGACGTCGATGGAACGTCGACGATTCTGACCTCGCCGCGGCTTGACGCGAGAGGCGGAGCGGCGGTGCTTTCGTACGACCGGTGGTTCTACAACTCGGCGGCGAACCAGACGGGGAACGATCCTTTCGTGGTGGAGATCAGCGCGGACAACGGCGCGACGTGGCAGCTTCTGGAGCAGGTGGGGCCGACGGGGTCGCAGACGCACGG
>JBIKTT010000270.1:0-4366 GCA_044347925.1 Phycisphaerales bacterium | reverse complement strand
AGGCTCTGGGCGGCGCTTCCGCCCGACTTTCCCGCGCTTCGTTCGGTCCCGAGCAACGCCGAAGCCGCGAGGTCCGCCATCCGCGCCGGCGGCGAGTTGCTTGCAAGAGTGGGGGTGCTCATGCGGCCCACCTCGGCGCAAGATCCTCAAACCGACTTTCCACGCCGCTCGCCGGCACCCCCGAAATCACAGTGCTTGGCAGCGCCGCGAGCGGCAGCAGCGATTCTCCATCCCACTCGCCCATCACGTTCATCGCCCGCCCGCCGCTCACCGAGATCAGCCGCCAAAGCTCCGTGTAACGCTTCGAGATCGGCAACCCGCGACCCGACGCATCCACCAGCAAGGCACGATCCCCCCGCATGGCCGGCTTGACGCTTTCGAGGAGCATCGGCCAGCGGGCAAGCCACGGCACCTGTCCCAGCGCGGCCGCATACGCCCCCAGCGCCTGCTCACACGTCGCATGTCCGAACCCCGGCCCGCACGGCGCGACACTCGAGGTTGTCGCTCCGCGTGCTTTGACCAACGCGCGAAGCGGCAACCGCGACGGATAGAACACCACCTCGCCGTCAAACTCCGTCCCCGGCACCAGCGATCCGTCAAACGGCTGGCTTCCCGCTGCGAAATCGAGGACCAGCGCCGGCCGCCGCGAGTTCCGCCCCATCAGCCACGACCGACGCAGCCGCAGCCGGTCCTCTTCCTCAAGGACCTGCCCGAGCACCACCCACCGATCCGCCGCCGCCGGCTGAGCCAGCGCCTCTTCCTTGCTCTGCGTCCACCCGAGCGCGACCCGCGTGTCCCCCGCAAGGTCCGGCGGAAGCGAGTCCAGTTTGTCCGCCGCGGCAAGCAGCAGATAGAGCTTTCCCATCAGGTCGAGCGTCCGCTCGTGCCACCCCTCGCCCGACGACACCGCTTCGCCGATCCGTCGGATCGCGTTGGCAAGGCCGGGTGCCTGCGCATCCACCATTCGCGCGGCCGGCTTCTCCCAGAACGACTGCGGCTCGGCCTGCGCCGCCGCAAGCCCGCGCCTGGCCAGATCCTCAAGCCAGACCCGGCACTCTTCCACGCCGTCCTTGACGCGTGCTTCGCGTTTGGCCTGCCGCGCCGCTTGGCTCTCGAGGTCGACGGGCTTCTCGGCTGTCGCGGCCGCTTTCTCGGCTTTCTTCTCGGCCCGGTCGCCCCGCGTTGCGAGCCAATCCGACACCCACCCGGGCTCGGATTCCTGTTTGAACGAGCTTTCGCCCTTCGCAAAGCAAAGCAGCAGGCCCAGCCCGTGCTTGCACGGAAACTTCCTGCTCGGGCACGAACACTTGAAAGCAGGCTCCGAAAGGTCGATCCGCGCCTGGTACGGGTCCTTCCCGCTCCCTTGGCAAAGCCCCCAGATCGCCCGGTCACTCCGACCCAGCGACTTCCATTTCGACGGCGACCCTAAAGCCTGCCCGGCGGACGACGACGCGGAGTCCGGAGCCAGCGAAAGCACGCGATCTGTCGTCCAGGGAGACGCCATGGGCGGCACATCGTACCGAACGTCGCTTCAGGCTGCACGCTCGGACCTTCCGAGATTATCGGGATCTTGACCGGTCGCGAGCCGGCTCGGGCGGCGGCTCTGAAGCCTCCGCTTTCGTCGCGGCGCACTTCTTGGAACAGTACTTCACCTGCTCCCAGTCACGCTCCCATTTCTTCCGCCATGCGAATTCGCGCTTGCATCGGACGCAGACCTTCGTTGGCAGGTGATGATTCGGCACGACGCTTTCCTTGCCCTTGCGAATCCTTCGGCCCATCGATTCACGTACCATCCAGCCGCATGCCCCGCTCCGCGACCGCCGCTTCCACCACGCCAAAGCACGCTCGTCTGCTCGTCCTCTTCGGCGACCAACTCGACGCGGATTCGGCTCTCGTCCGCTCCGCCACCCCCGCCGACACCATCCTCATGGTCGAAGCCGCCGCCGAATCCACCCACGTCCCGAGCCACTACCAACGCACCATTCTTTTCCTCTCGGCGATGCGACACTTCGCGGACGTCCTCCGCCGCAAAGGCTTCTCCGTCCGCTACATCAACCTCGACGATCCCGAGAACACCGGCTCCCTCGAATCCGAGATCCTCCGCGCCGCCAAAGCCCTCCGCCCCTCGGAGATCATCGCCATCCTCCCGGGCGAATGGCGCGTGCTCCAGATGCTCGAACGCGTCCGCGACGCCATCGGTGTCCCCCTCACCATCCTTCCCGACGATCACTTCATCACCATGCCCGAGGACTTCGCCGCGTGGGCCAAGGGACGCACCTCCCTCACCATGGAGTTCTTCTACCGTGAGCAACGCCGAAAGACCGACTACCTCATGACCGGCACCGGCAAAGCCGCCAAACCCGAAGGCGGCGAGTGGAACTTCGACAAGCTCAACCGCCTCCCCTTCGGCAAGCAGGGCCCAAGCCCTCGTCCGCGCCCGCCCGCTTCCTTCCCGCCCGACGCCATCACGAAAGCGGTCATTCAAACCGTGCGCCGCGTCCTCCCCGACCTGCCTGGTGCCGCGGAGTCCTTCGCGTGGCCCGTCACCCGCACCCAGGCCCTCGCCGCTCTCGATGACTTCATTACCCACCGTCTTGCCCAGTTCGGCCCGTACGAAGACGCGATGTGGACCGGTGAGCCCACCCTGTACCACTCCACGCTTTCAAGCTCATTGAATCTCAAGCTCCTCAACCCTCGCGAGTGCTGCGAACGGGCCGTGCGAGCCTTTGAAGCCGGGAAAGCCACGCTCCAGTCCGTCGAAGCTTTCATCCGTCAGATCATCGGCTGGCGCGAGTTCATCCGCGGCGTCTACTGGCTCGAAGGCCCCGAGTACGCCGACCGCAACGGCCTCGAACATCACGGCACACTCCCACCCATGTACTGGACCGGCGAGACCGATATGGCCTGCATGAAAGCGTGCATCGGTCAGGTTCTTTCCACCGGCTTCGGCCACCACATCCAGCGTCTCATGGTCACGGGCAACTTCGCCCTTCTCGCCGGCGTTCACCCGCGAGCCGTCAGCGACTGGTACCTGGGCATGTTCATCGACGGCATCGACTGGGTCACCCTCCCCAACGCTCTGGGCATGGTCATGCACGCCGATCGTCGCCCCCGGGCTCCGCGCGGCGTCACAGGCCTCGTCGGCACCAAGCCGTACGCCGCAAGCGGCAAGTACATCGAGCGCATGAGCAATTACTGTTCCAATTGCCGCTACGACCCCGCCGAACGCTCCGGGCCCGCGGCCTGCCCCTTCACCGTCTTCTACTGGGACTTCCTCGCCCGAAACCGCGACAAGCTCGCCGGCAACCAGCGCATGACGATGATCCTCAAAAACCTCGACCGCTTCGCGCCCGAGTCGCTCACCCAGCTCACAATCGACGCCGACCTCCTCCGAAAGAAGCTCGGCGTCACCGGACCGAAGCAAGCCTGGCCGGTCTAGAAGCCTCGGAGCGTCGATGCAGCACGGACGCTCCAGCCCTACTTCGTTGGGCCACCCAGCCCCGCGATCGGCGCGAAAAGCTCACGGATTGTGCAATGCGCTTCCACCGAGTGCCGGAGCGGCAGCTCGAGCTGGATCTTGTACCGGTTCCGGCGCCCCTCGCGCACGCGGCGAAGCACCTTCGCCGTCTCGAGGTCGAGCACGATCTTCTGCACCGCCCGCTCCGTGATCCCGATCCGCTCCGCGACATCCCGAAGCCGCGCCCCGGGATCCTGAAGCAGACACACCAGCACATGCGAGTGATTCGTCAGGAAGGTCCACCCCTCCGATCCCGCCCGCTTGCGAGGACTCGGAACCGGAGCCCAACGCTCGCCGGCGACGGCTTTGGGGACGCGAGCGGGCTTGGCAGCTCTTGGGGGCATGAAGCGGACTCCACTTGACTCGTGGGGCGAGGCGGGAATGATATGCGAAGAGCGATTCGTGTGTCGGGATTCGGCAATCGGACTTCGTGGGTCCGATCGCACTCAATCTTGCCCCGCTCCGCGCGAAAGTCCAGCGCCAACGCCCCCGCACCGCGCCGCGATGCCCGGCATCGGCCCGCGCACCACCCAGAGAGGCCTCTGATGGCGGGTCCGTCCGAAACTTCCGCTGCTTTGTCCTCCGTCGCTGGAATCCTCGGCGCAAGCCCGCCCGTCCTCTTCTTCTTCCTCGGGATGATCGCCGCGATCGTCCGAAGCACGCTCTCCATCCCCAAAGCGGTCACCAAGCTCCTGTCCCTCTACCTGCTCTGGGCCATCGGGTTCCAAGGCGGCGTCAAGCTCGTTCAGGGAGGCCTCCACGCCGACGCCCTCGCCGCTCTCGCGATCGCCGTCGGCCTCGCGTGCGTCATGCCCGTCGCCGTCTTCTTTCTCCTCCGCCGCTGGATCG
>JBIKTT010000269.1:0-4374 GCA_044347925.1 Phycisphaerales bacterium | reverse complement strand
TCCTGGCGGAGCTGGCGGCTTTCGCCGACGTAGTCGATCGTGTATCCCGGGGGCAGGATCGGGCGGGCCGCGTCTTCGAGGGCGCTGAGGGCTTCCTCTTTCGTGACGCCGGGGCGGACGCCGCCCATGATCTTGACGCTGTTGCGCTGCTGGAAGCGGTTGAGGGTGCGGGGCGCGGCTTTGGTCTCGAGGCGGACGAACGAGGAGACGCTGACGAGGCCGCCGTCCTTGGCCCGGACCTTCATCTGGAGGATCTGGTCGGGGGTGATGCGTCCGGATTCTTCGATCTGGGGGATGACCTTGTAGCTTCGGCCGTCGTAATTGAACCGGTTGACGTATCCGCCGCTGAGCATGATGGCGAGGTCGCGGCCGACGGTCGCGAGGTCAAGCCCCATGTCCGAGACGCGTTCGCGATCGATGATGATCTTGGTCTGCGGCAGGTCGATCTTGAGGTCGGTGTCCGCGAACATGAACTTCTCGCTGGCGTAAGCCGCGGCCATGAGCTTGCCGGCGATCTCGGCCATGTCCTCGGGCTGGTCCGAGCTGCTCACGATCATCTCGATGTCGAACTGACCGGCTCCGGGGAGCGGGGGGGGCAGCACGGGAAAAGCCTGCACGCCCGGGATCGATGAGACGATGCCGAAAGCCGGGCCGAGAAGCTCGGCGGTGGTCTTCTCACGCTCGTCCCACTTGGTGGTCTGGATGCCACCGAAGCCCGAGGAGGGGGTCATGATGACGCGCCAGGCGAACCCGGCTTCGGGAAGCTGGAGCAGCGCCGTCGAGACCTTCTGGGCGTGGTCGCGGGTGGAGGTGAGCGAAGCGTCGGGCGCGGCGGAGAGAACGAAGAAGATGCCGCCCTCGTCCTCGGTCGGTGCCAGTTCTTTGCCGGACTGCTGGTAGAGCGGGACCGCGGCCGCCGCGATCAGCACGGCCGCGAAAGCCATGCTCCAGCGGAGGTCGAGGGTGATGTCGAGCAGGCGGGAATAGCCGTGGCGAAGGCGATCGAAGATGCGATTGAGGAACCGGGTGAACCGACTCTCGCGGCCGTGCGCCGGGACCAGCGCGGCGCTCATCACCGGCGAGAGCGTGACGGCGACGATGCCCGAAACGACGACGGCGGCCGCCAGCGTGAAGGCGAACTCCTTGAAGAGCACGCCCGTGAGGCCGCCTTGGAAACCCATGGGCGCGTACACCGCGGCGAGGGTGATCGTCATGGAGATGACGGGGGCGAAGAGCTCGCGGGCGCCCAAGAGCGCGGCTTCCATCTTCGGCTTGCCTTCGCGGATGTGGCGTTCGACGTTCTCCACCATGACGATGGCGTCGTCGACGACGAGGCCGACGGAGAGGACGATCGCCAGGATCGTGAGGAGGTTCAGGGAGAAGCCCATCGCCGCCATGAAGATGCAAGCCCCGACGAGGGAGATCGGGATGGCGACCAGCGGGACCAGCACCGTCCGGATCGAGCCCATGAACAGGAAGACGACGAACGCGACGATGCCGACGGTTTCGGCGAGGGTCTTGCCGATCTCGGTGAGCGCATTGCTCATGTAGTAGGTGCCGTCGTAGGCGAGCTTCATGTCGATGCCCGGCGGGAGCGACGGGCGGAGGTCCTCCATCCGGGCTTTGAGCTTGGTCGCGACCTCAAGCTCGTTGGC
The DNA here is from genome assembly GCA_044347925.1 of Phycisphaerales bacterium. Lineage (GTDB taxonomy): Bacteria > Planctomycetota > Phycisphaerae > Phycisphaerales > UBA1924 > UBA2396. The sequence goes on along the minus strand of JBIKTT010000269.1, from coordinate 2,719 downwards.
GCTGGGAAGGGGCCAGACGGAGAGGTAGATGGCGGGGTTCTCGTTGAAGCCGGCTTCGCCGGTGGGCTCTTCGCTGCCGAGCTCGACGCGGGCGACGTCCTTGAGGCGGACGATCGTGCCCTCGGTCTCGCGGACGATGAGCTGCTCGAACTCGGAGACGGTGCGGAGGTCGGTGTCGGTGATGAGATCGATCTGGATCTCGGCGCTCTTGGTGCGACCGACGGCGGCGATGAAGTTGTTGCGGCGGAGGGCTTCGTTGACCTCGGTGGGGGTGACGTCGAGGGCGGTGAGCCGGCTTTCGTTCAGCCAGATCCGCATGGCCATATTGCGCGGGCCTTCGATGCCGCATCGCTGGACGCCCTCGATGGTGCCCAGTTCGGGCTGAACCTCGCGGACCAGGTACTCGGTGAGACGGGTGAGGTCGAGGGAGGTGCTTGTGAAGCTCAAGTAGAAGGTTGCGAAGGGTCTGTCGGCGCGCTGGATCTCGATGGAGGGGGATTCGGCTTCGGTGGGGAGTTCGCTCCGCACCTGGTTGAGTCGGGCGCTGATCTCCGCGAGGGCGTCGTTGCTGTTGTGGTTGAGGCGAAGGCGGACGGTGATGGTGCTGAGGCCGGGGGCGCTGGAGCTTTCGATGTAGTCGACACCGTCGATGGCGGCGACGGCTTTCTCGATGGGGGTGGTGAGGAAGCCCTTGATGGTCTCGGCGCTGGCGCCGATGTAGACGGTGGTGATGACGATCGAGGTGGACTCGATGCGCGGGTACTGACGCACGGGGAGTGAGCCGATGGCTCGCCAACCCACCGCGAGGATGATGAGGTTGAGCACGATCGCCAGAACGGGCTTCTTGATGAACAGATCGGTGATCGATGCCATGGAGGTCTCGCTCTTCCGTGCGGAAGTTGAAGGGCCTTGTTCGGGAGCGCGTGATCGCGCGGGGTCGGCTTTCCGGGGGTTACTTCGTGGATGCGGCGGCCGGAGCGGGCGCCGCCGGAGGAACGACGAAGATCAGGGCCCCGTCGCGGAGCTTGAAGGATCCGGAGGACGCGATCTCATCGCCGGCTTTGAGGCCTTCGGTGACGATGATGTCTTCGCCGAGGGTGGGGCCGATCTTGACGAACTGCTGCTTGGCCCGCACGACGGGGTTGCCCTGATCATCCTTGCCCGCGGGAACGACCATGAACACCTGGTCGGCGTAGGAGGTTCGGCGGAGAGCGGTGCGGGGGATGGCGAGGTACTGCCGGGGTTCCTCGACGGGGACGCTGATCTGGATGAACACGCCGGGGCGCAGCTTGTCGTTTCTGTTGTCGACGACGGTGCGGACGCGGACGTTGCGGGTGGCGTTGTTGACGGCGGCGTCGACCGCGACGACGCGGATGTCGATGGGCTCAGGCCCGAGGAGCGGCCCGGTGGCTTTCACGATGACGCCGGGCGCGACGCGGGGGAGGTATTCCTGGGGGATCGCGAAATCGAGGTTGATGGTGTCGGAGACTTCCTGAAGCATGACGACCGAGGCGCCCTCGGCGAGGTACTGACCGGCGTGGACGTTGCGGAGACCGGCGCGGCCGCGGAAGGGGGCGCGGATGGTGCGTTTGTCCAAGCGGGTCTTGACCTGTTCGACGCGTGCTTTGGCCTGTTCGATCTCGGCGACGAGGCGGATACGGTCGGCGCGGGTGCGATCGAGTTCGGCGGCAGCGCGGTCGAGGTCGATGTCGGACATGGCTTTGAGCTTGACGGCTTCGTCGATGCGTCGGAGCTCGGTTTCGGCGAGCCGGAGGCGGGTGTCGGCGACGGCGACGTTGGCTTCGGCCACCTTGACGGAGGCCTGAGCGGCGACGAGATCGGCCTGGTCCTCGGCGTCGTCGAGGGCGAGGAGTTCCGCGCCCTCCTCGATGATGGAGCCGGACTCAAAGTTGATGCGGGAGATGACGCCCGGGAGTTCGTTGCTCACGGTGACCGAGCGGAGGGCGAGCACGGTGCCCACGAGGCTTGAGGTGGGCTGCCAGGTGATCTCGCGGACCTTGACCACCTCGACGGAGGTCGCCGGCTCGCCGGGGCCCTTGGCTTCGGCGCTGGCTTGGTTCTGGCGGTGCTTAATGAACGCGAGCCCGCCGCCGACCACCGCGAGCAGGCCGAAGATCGCGACGCTGGCGAAAACAGTTGCCTTTTTCATGCCGGAATCCTGCTTCCCACCCCGTTCCCTCGGCCCGCCCAGGGCCATGCAAACACGTGTTTGACTGAGAATGGTACCCGCAGAAACCGGATTTTCCGCTCGGGGCCAGCGGAACGCATCGAAATTCATCAATATGCTGCTGGAGGTCCTTGGCCGGACGGTTGTTAAGTAAATTTTAATGACCCGGACTTCGGATTTGTAGCGTGGCCAGGGCCCCGGCTGGACCGCTTTCCTATCTCGGATGACGGCCGATCATCGGGCGACCTTGTTGCAACGTTTCACGGGTGCCGCGGCCTTTGGCGGAGGCACGCGGCGGGCGAAGTTCCATCGCCGATATGCTGGGCGAATGAAGCATGAGCAGGCCGTTCGGGCGGCGGTGAAGGAGTACAACACCGAGTTTGCGACCAAGGGATGGGTCGCGATCTCGATGGGGGTGCTTTCGTCACTGGGTATCTACGTGTTCATGCTGATGGCGTGCTGGGTGTTCTTCGGCGGCGGGTTTGTTCCGTGGTATGTGCTTGCGACGTTGATCTTCGCGATCTTCTTCGG
>JBIKTT010000268.1:0-4384 GCA_044347925.1 Phycisphaerales bacterium | reverse complement strand
CCGCTCCGAACACCGCCCCCCCACCCCCCGCGGAAACTACGCCGCCGGGACCGACGGATGGAGGCGCGGCCGGGGCCCAGGCCCGCACCGGCGTGGTGGACCTGCGCTACGCGCCGCCGCCCAGCCAGCCGACGGATCTCTCACGCAAGCCTTCGGAGTCACGGAAGTAGGAGGAGGTTCGCATGCGGCGATCGACGATGGGAATGATGGGTGCGACCGGTGCCGTGCTTCTGGCGGTCACGGGCGGATGCGTCTCGGCGGAGCCCAAACCGGCGATCTCGGGATTTAACGCTCCGAACGAGCCGAGCCCGACGCGGATCGTGGTGACGTCGTACATGGCCCGGGACACGGACTCGAACGGGTTCCCGGATCTGATCCCGCTTCGGGTGCACCTGTTCGAAGCCGAGGGCGGCTGGCCCCTCGCGGTCACGGTTCCGGGGACGTTCCGGTTCGAGCTCGTCAAACCGGGCGACGCGGGAGACGCCAAGCCGCTGGCCACCTGGGAGATCGATCCGGCGCAGTTCCCGGGCATGCTCAAGCAGGACCAGATCGGTCCGTGCTACATGATTGAACTCAGCCTCCTGACACAGGGGCGGACGGACCGTCTGGCGGTGGAATCGATCGACCTTCGGACGACGTTTTTGCCGACCAAGGCGTCTCCGAACCCGATCCGGGGCGTGATTTCCATGCACTTCGGGCGAACGCGGTAGCAAACCGAACAGGGTCCGATCAAATAGCAAGCGATGTCCGTTCTTGTCCGAGTCTTAACGTATCTAAACTCGGCTTTCTGGCGGTTCGCGCTAAGGTTTTTGTGCATCCGGGGCGGGGTTCCAGACGGGAACCCGGCGGGTGCTTCCAGGAGCGAACTCGATGAAAGCTGGCCTGAAAAAAGCGTGTCTGAGCATGATCGGTGTGGCGGCGTTGGTGATGGTCGCGGGTTTCGGCCCGGATGACTCCAAGAAGGTGACGGTCGACAAGGCCTTCAAGTCGTACCAGCAGGCCCAGGGCGTGTCGGGCAGCATCAAGAGCATCGGTTCGGACACCCTCAACAACCTGATGACGGGTTGGACCGAGGCGTACCGCAAGTTCTACCCGGGCGTGAACGCCGAGGTTGAGGGCAAGGGTTCCTCGACTGCTCCGCCCGCGCTGACGGATGACCAGGCCCAGTTCGGCCCCATGTCCCGCCCGATGAAGGGCGAGGAGATGGACAAGTTCGAGAAGAAGCACGGCTACAAGCCGACCGAGCTTCGCGTGGCGGTTGACGCCCTCGCGATCTTCGTGCACAAGGACGCTCCGCTCGACGAAATCTCGATGGAGAACGCGATGAAGGTGTTCTCGGTTGCCGGGACGGACATGACCTGGGGCGACCTGGGCGTCACGAACCCCGACTTCAAGAGCAAGCCGATCGCGCTGTACGGCCGCAACTCGGCTTCGGGCACCTACGGGTACTTCAAGGAGCACGTGCTCCAGAAGAAGGACTTCAAGGCGACGGTGAAGGAGCAGCCGGGCTCCTCGGGCGTCGTGCAGGCTGTTGCGACGGACAAGTTCGCGATGGGTTACTCGGGCATCGGGTACGCGACGGCGGACGTGAAGGCTCTGAAGGTTGTCGCCAAGGGCGGCAAGAAGGCCATCGCGGCGACGGCGGAGAACGCGTACTCGGGCGAGTACCCGATCGGCCGTTTCCTCCTGATCTACGTGAACTACAACGCGAAGACGGGCCTGGACCCGCTTCGTTCGGAATTCATCAAGATGGTCTTCAGCAAGGACGGTCAGGAGATCGTGGTGAAGGACGGCTACTTCCCCGTCACTCCGGAGATCGCTCGTGAAGACCTCAAGAAGGTCGGCCTCAAGGCGGACTTCTAAGGCCATTGGCGGCGACGGACCTCCCTCGCCGCGGGTAGACTAGTCAAGCCATACGGGTCGGCCGCGTCACCGCGACCGACCCGCTTTGTTGAGGAACGAAACGCCCAACCCGAGCGACACACCGGCCGCGGTCCGGCGTGTTGCGCGTCGGACATCGAGCGCGGGCGTGAAGGCGATGGACCGGATCGCCGAGTCGGTGATCACGGTGGGCGGGATTTCGGTGATCATCGCCGTGCTGGGGATCTGCGTGTACCTCGCGGCCCAAGTCGCGCCGCTTTTCACCTCTGGCACGGTCGAGCGGGTGGCTGCGGCGCAGGGTGGAAGCGTGGCCGAAGCGGCTCCGCCCGTGGTCTTCCGGATGGACGAGTATCAAGCCGTGGCTCTGTCGATCGGAGCTGACGGGGTGGCGACGGCGAGGCACCTGGCGGGGGGCGAGATCCTTGGGACCTTGAGACTGGTGCCCGAGGACGAGAAGGTGACGGCTTCGGCGTTTGAGGCGCTGCCGGGGCTTCTGGGCCTTGGTACCGCGTCGGGCAAGGTGTCGCTGGGCAAGGTCTCGTTCGATGCCGAGCTGCTCTCGCCGGAGGAAGCGGGCGAAGAGGGCAAGGGGCTGGCGATCGGGCGTTCGAAGGTTGGCACGAAGACGGAAGATCGAAAGCTGGGATCCGTGCTCCAGCGGGTTTCCGAGACCCAGTACCGCCGAGTGACGCCGATGATCGAGATGGTGCCGCCGACGGAGATCGGCGAGGGGACCGGCGCGATCCACGCGATGGACTACCGCGAAACCGCGGGGCGAGAGTTCATGGTGGCGATCAAGACCGACGGCACGGCGGTGCTGGATGTCGTCACGACCGTCAGGCCGCTTGGCGGGGGGCAAGCCCGGACCCAGCTCACCGCATACCCGATTCCCTTCTCAGCGCCGCAGGGTCGCGGTCTTCCGGAACGGCTCTTCATCACGGGAGACGGACAGAGTGTGCTCGCGATGTGGAGCGACGGGCTGATCCAGCGGTACCGCAGCGCGAACCCTGAAGAGCGCCCGGTGGTGTTCGCTGAAGAATGGCAAGCGTTGCCGGCGGGGCGAAAGGTCACGGCGGTCGCGATGCAGCTTGGCGGCCTGACGCTCATCCTGGGCGATGATGCGGGGTTCGTGTCGCGCGGGTTCGCGGCGGTGGATGTGGCGGCGAAGACGCCGGACGGCCAGCGGCTTGTGAGCGCGGGGTCGGAGAAGGTGTCGAATTCGGCGATCCGGTGGATCGGGACCTCGATCCGCGACCGCTGCATCGCTGTGGCGGATGCGGACGGGCAAGTGGGTGTGTTGCACGCGACGTCGGGCAAGTGGGTCGTGCCGATGGCAGACCGCGGGGACGGGCAGCTTGCGGCGGTCGCGATTGCGCCGAAAGTCGACGGGCTGGCGTTCCTGACGCGGGCGGGCGGCTTGGGGTACGCGACGCTTGACAAGGGGTATCCGGAAGCCAGCGTAAAGTCGCTCTTCGGTAAGGTGCATTACGAGGGAACGACAGCACCTCAGTTTGTCTACCAGTCTTCGTCGGGCGAGGACTCGGCGGAAGTGAAGTACAGCCTGGTGCCGCTGATTCACGGCACGCTGAAAGCCACCGCGTTCGCCATGGTGATCGCGATCCCGCTGGGAGTCCTCGCGGCGATCTACACCAGCGAGTTCCTGTCCAAGCGGACCCGTCGCGTGGTCAAGCCGACGATCGAGATGATGGCTTCGCTGCCCTCCGTGGTCCTCGGGTTCCTGGCGTCGATCGTGATCGCGCCATTCGTGACCGAGCACCTGAGCGCCGTGCTTCTCGTGTTTCTCACGCTCCCGATCGGGATGCTGGCGGGCGGGTATCTGTGGCAGTTGATTCCGCGTGCGGTGGTTCGGAAAGTGCCGCCGATCGCCAAGCTGCTTTCGATGGCGGGCGTGTTCGGAATGTCGGTGGCGTCGGCGTGGCTGGTCGGGCCGGCGGTTGAACACACCTTCTTCAAGCCTTCCGCCGAAGATCGCTGGGTTGCGGCGGGATCGGTGACACCGGCCACGGCGGAAGAGATTCCCTCGTGGGTGGGCTCGCGGGCGACGATGAGCAGCGGGGACCGCCGCGAGCTGCGACGCGAAGGGCTTTACTTTGTCGACAAAGCGGTGGTCAAGCCGAAGGCACCCGCGGCGGAGCTTCCGCCGGTCGAGGGTTCAATCCGCGGCTGGCTTGACGGCGGGTTCGGGAACGCGGTGCCGGGGTGGTTCCTTCTGCTCACGGGCCCGGGGATCGTCGGAGCGTCGCTCGCGATTCGGCTGATCCTCGGACGGACGCTTGACGACATCGTGGATGCCTCGACGCCGCTGGGCGCGGCGTTGATCGAGCTGGGGCGGTTCGTCGTGGTTGTGGCGGTCGGGCTTGGGCTTTCCTACGTCGCGGCGACGGTTCTGAATTCTCTTGGAATCGACGCGCGGGATTCGCTGATGGGCGAGTACTCGCAGCGGAACACGCTCGTGGTGGGGATGGTGATGGGTTTCGCCATC
>JBIKTT010000267.1:0-4399 GCA_044347925.1 Phycisphaerales bacterium | reverse complement strand
AGCGGCGGCTTCCCTCCGGGGCCAGCGCGTCCTCGTCAGCGTCACCGAGCCCGACGGGGGGAGCCGCTTGAACTCGTCCGTGGTGGTGCCTTGAGAGGGCCGAATGGCGGGCAAAGCCCGGTTTGTTTGACTTGCGGAGGGGTGGAGGGCTAGAGTTTCCCGGAATGGCGATGAATTCTCATCTCGACCAAGCTGCGGCAACCACGCCGGGCCTTGTCGCGTCCGCCTCCAAACTCATGAAAGCGAAAAAAGCCAAAGGCGCCAAACGCCCGGGCTGATGCTTTCGTGACCTGACATCGTGTCGGTTTTCACGGGCTCGCCGGGCGTTCCGAGCGGGCCTTGTGTGTTTTTTCACCCTGACTTTCAGCTGCAAAGGAGTTTCAGATGTCGACGACGGTTTCGATCGGTTGCGAGTGTCCGGAGTGTGCCGGTGCGGTGACGCTGACGCGTCGGCCCCTCGCGGGCGAGGTGGTCCGCTGCAGCGAGTGCTCCGCGGAGCTTGAAGTGACGAGCGTCGAGCCCCTTCGCGTCGAGCTTGCTCCGCAGGTGCAGGAAGACTGGGGCGAATAAGAGCGGCATCAGGGATTCGGCGTTCGGTTGAGGCGGTCGGCACTTCGAAAGGCACAGGCACATGCGCGTTGCGGTTCTTTATTCGCGGATTCGGGTGGAGGAGCGGCTTCTGGTGGAAGAGCTTCAGCGGCGGTGCGTCGAGCACGAGCTGATCGACGTGCGCGAGTGCGTCTGGGATGTCGATGAGCCGGGGCCGTGCGCCGGGTTCGATGTCGTCATGGAGCGGTGCATCAGCCAGACGCAGGCTCTCGCGGCCGTCCGCGTCTTCGAGCGCTTCGGCGTGCCGTGCGTCAATCCCTCCCGCGTGATCGACCTCTGCGGCGACAAGCTAAGCACCACGCTCGCCCTGGCCGCCGCCGGGATTCCTCAGCCGCGCGTCAAGGTCGCCGTCGAGGGGACGGCGGCGCTGCGTGCGGTTGAGCAGATGGGATACCCCTCGGTGCTCAAGCCGACCGTCGGTTCCTGGGGACGACTGCTCGCCCGCGTCAACGATCGCGAAGCCGCGGAAGCCGTCGTCGAGCACAAGGAGACCCTCGGCGGCCCTCAGCACGGCGTTTTCTACGTGCAGGAGTACGTCAACAAGCCCGGACGCGACCTCCGCGTCTTCATGGTCGGCGGTGAGCCGATCGGGGCGATCGTGCGGAACAGCGAGCACTGGATCACGAACACCGCGCGGGGCGGCAAAGCCGGTCGATTCCAGATTGATGCTCCGCTCGCGGACATCTGCCGCCGCACGGCTCGGGCGATCTGCGGCGCGGACGCGAACGGGGGCATTCTGGCGATCGATCTCCTTGAGGATCCCACTCGCGGTTACCTCGTCAGCGAGGTCAATCACACGATGGAGTTCCGCAACTCGATTGAGCCGACGGGCGTGGACATCCCCGGATTGATGATCGGGTACGTGCTTGAGGTCGGTCGGCGGAACCGCGGCACGCGGCCTGTGGTCGAGGTGAAGGCGTCGGCGCCGACGCGGGTGGGTTGAGCAAGCGGGTGGGTGAGTCATCGGAGAAGAGGAGAGCCATGGGTCGTTTGCGGGTTTCGATCGTCGGCGGGTCGGGGTACGGGGGCGGAGAAGTGCTCCGGCTTTTGCTGGACCATCCGGGCGTGGAGGTTGCGCAGGTCACCAGCCGGTCGCAAGCGGGTTCGTTCGTGTACAGCACGCATCCGAACCTGCGTGGTCGCACCAAGCTTCAGTTCGTGCGGCCGGAAGAGCTTGAACCGTGCGATGTGATTTTCCTCTGCCTGCCGCACGGGGAAGCGGTCAAGCAGATCGAGCGGTACGCCAGCCTGGCGACGCGGATCGTCGACCTTTCCGCCGACTTCCGGATCCGCGACGGCGCGGCGTACGAGAAGTGGTACGGCGAAGCGCACGGGGCGCGGGCGTGGCTGGACCGGTTCGTCTACGGCTTGCCGGAGTTTCAGCGCGAGCGGCTCAAGGGGGCCAAGCTGGCGAGCGGCGTGGGGTGCAACGCGACGGCGATGAACATGGCGCTGTACCCGCTTGCTCGCAAGGGCCTGATCAAGACCGCGATCTGCGACCTCAAGGTCGGGAGCAGCGAGGGCGGCAACGCCGTCAACGCGGGGAGTCATCACCCCGAGCGATCGGGCGCGGTGCGGACGTACGCCCCGACAAGCCACCGGCACGCGGCGGAGGTTGAGCAGGAGGTCATGGGTCCGCACGGGCGGTTTGACCTTCACGTGACGGTGACGTCGATCGAGATGGTGCGGGGAGTCCTTTGCACGGCCCACGTGTTTCCCACGCGGCCCGTCGAGGAGAAGGAGCTTTGGAAGGCGTTCCGGGAAGCGTACTCGGCCGAGCCGTTCGTTCGGATCGTGAAGGACAAAACGGGGCTTTACCGGCTGCCCGAGCCCAAGATCGTCGCGGGAACGAACTTCGTGGATGTGGGGTTCGAGGTGGAGGAGGGCGGGGGCCGGATCGTGGTGGTCTCGGCCATTGACAACCTGATGAAGGGCGCGGCGGGGTCGGCGGTGCAGTGCATGAACCTGATGTGCGGCTTGGAAGAGACGGCGGGGCTCGGGTTCGCCGGCCTACACCCGGTCTGAGTCGGATGGAAGCGATGGCGTGAGGAGAGCGGCATGATTGTGGTCAAGATCGGCGGGGGCGAAGGTGTGGATCTGGAAGCCGTGTGCGAGGACGCGGCGGCGCTTGTGAAAGCGGGCAAGCAGATCGTCATCGTGCACGGCGGGTCGCACGCGACCAATACGCTTGCCGAAGCTCTCGGGCACCCGGCCAAGTTCATCACCAGCCCGAGCGGGCACACCAGCCGCCGGACGGATCGGCGGACGCTTGAGATCTTCCAGATGGCGTGCCGGGGTGTGATGAACCAGCGGATGGTCGAGCTGCTTCAGCGGCGCGGTGTGAACGCGGTTGGCTTGTCCGGGATGGACGGACGGCTTTGGCAGGGCGAACGCAAAGCCGCGGTCCGCGCGGTCGAGTCGGGCCGGACGGTGATCATCCGAGACGACTACACGGGCACGGTCGAGAAGGTCAATTCAGGCCTGATCAGGATCCTTGTCGAGCACGGGTACACGCCGGTGCTCAGCCCGCCGGGGATTTCGACGGCGGGCGAGCCGATCAACGTTGATGCGGACCGGGCGGCGGCGGCGACGGCGGTGGCGCTGGGGGCCGAGACGCTGCTGCTGCTTTCGAACGTCAAGGGCTTGTACCGGAAGTTCCCGGATGAATCGACGCTGATCCGGTCGGTGGCGCGGCATGCGGTGGACGAGTTCGCGGAGTTCGCGGAAGGTCGGATGAAGAAGAAGGTGATGGGCGCCGGCGAAGCGCTCGCGGGGGGCGTGGGGCGCGTCGTGATCGGCGATGCGAGGAGCGGGGTGCCGATTTCGGCCGCTTTGAGTGGTGAAGGGACGGTTTTCCAATGAACGCTTCCATGGATGGAGTCGCGGTTGAGGCGATGGCGCCGGGAGAGGTTTCGGAGCAAGCGGCGTTCGCGCTACTTCGCGGGCTGATCGAAGTGCCGAGCGTGTCTCGGTTCGAGCGTCCGGCGGTGGAGTACCTCCGTGAGCGGGCGGCGGGGCTTGGCCTTCGCACGGCGATCGACGAGACGGGGAGCTTTGTCGCTTCGACGAGCGGTGACCCGCTTCGGAGCGAGCGCGGAGTGCGGGACATCGTGCTTCTCGGGCATATTGATACGGTGCCGGGGCATGTGCCGGTGCGAGTGGAGGGGGATCTCTTCTACGGCCGCGGGTCTGTGGATGCGAAGGGGCCGCTTGCGGCGTTTGTGTGCGCCGCGGCGAACGTGCGCGGGTCGCTGCCGGAGGGATGGCGCGTGGTGGTGGTGGGAGCGGTCGAGGAGGAGATCTCGACGAGCAGGGGGGCGCGAGCGGCGGTGGGGCGGTACACCCCGCGGGCGTGCGTCATCGGCGAGCCGAGCGGGTGGGACGCGACGACGCTTGGGTACAAGGGGCGGCTTCTGGCGAAGTTCACGCTGACGCGATCGGTGGTGCACACGGCGGGGCCGGGTCCGGGCGTGGTGGACGACATGCACGCGTGGTGGGGCGGGGTGCTCAGTCGCGTGGACGCGATGAACGCCGGGAAGACGGGGGCGTTCGGCACGGTGCAAGCGACGCTTCGGAGCGTGCGGAGCGAGGGGGACGGGCTCTTTGATCGCGTCGAAGCGGTCGCGGGGTTCCGCTTGCCGCCGGGGGTGATGCCGGCGGTGCTGGAGCGGATCTGCGAGGAGTGTGCGCCGGTCGGGGCTCGGCTGGAGTGCAGCGGGCACGAGATCGCCCATGTCTCCGAGCGGCACACGGGCTTGGTGCGGGCGCTGTCGGTGGCTCAGCGGGCGGA
>JBIKTT010000266.1:0-4401 GCA_044347925.1 Phycisphaerales bacterium | reverse complement strand
CGAAGTGGTGGTGGTCGCAGCCCATGACGACGTCGCCGAACATGTTGATGAGGCGGCGGTAAGCGTCAAACGCGAAGCGCTTGTTGCCGGTGGACTCGGCGAGACCCTCGACGGCCTGATCGGTCAGACCGAGGTTGAGGATCGTGTCCATCATGCCGGGCATGCTGACGGCCGCGCCCGAGCGGACGGAGACGAGAAGCGGATTCTCGGTGGAGCCGAACTTCTTGCCGGTCTCCTTCTCGAGCATCGCGATGTTCTTGTGGACCTCGTTCATGAGGCCGTGGGGCAGGCGCTGACCGTTGCGGTAGTACGCGCCGCAGGTGTCGGTCGTGATCGTAAAGCCCGGGGGCACCGGCAGACCGATCGAGGTCATGTCGGCGAGGTTCGCACCCTTGCCGCCCAGAACCAGCTTGAGGGTCGCGTCCCCTTCGGTCTTGGACTTGCCGAAGTAGTACACCATCTTGCCGGGCTTGTTGCGCATCGCGGGCTGCGCGGTGTTGGAAGCGGCGGCGTCGCCCGTGACCTTCTTGACCGTCTTCTTGACGACCTTGACCGTCGGGGCTGACTTCTTGACCTGGGCGGTATTCGCGGGCATGAAAGATCCCTTCTTCGCTCGCCGCAACTGCGGCGGTGGCAACGGCTTGCGAGACATGTGTGTTCCGAAACACGGCGTCTCGTTGCATCAACAGACCTCGGTCTGTTCGTAGAACGATCGGTACCATGGCCGAGCGTTCCAACAAGGGGAATCTTAGGAAGGTCGTGGACTCGGGACGAATTCGAAGAGGCTTTGCCCGAGCCGATTCCACCTACCCTGAACATTGTGTCGGTGTTTCATGCGTCAACCCCCGCTCGCGCACGCCCGCTCGATCACGAACGCACCCCGGAACAAGTGATTCTTGAGTGGCCGTCGGACCTGCCTCTTGCCGCGTTCGGCGTTGGGGGTGCTTCGCCGTGGTCGCGCTGGGCGGTGCTTGCGGTGCCATCGCGGACGGTGCGGTGCGCCCGGGGCGTGTCGCCGACGGCCGCTCTGGAGCAGGTCTTCGGCGGGCCGGCGACGGGTGTCGCCGAGGGCGAGCCGCCGTTTCTCGGCGGGTGGATCGGGTGGCTGGGGTACGAACTTGGCGCGGAACTTGAGCCGAAAGCCGCGTCACGCTCGCTCGGAAAGGACGACCGTGGGTGGCCGACCCTCGTCTTTCACCGCTGCGACACCGCGTGGTGCTTTGACAAGCTTGAGCGGCGCTGGTGGATGACGGGAGCCGTGCCTGGCGACCTGCCCCGGGGCGGCAACCCACGAACGCCCGCTCTTTTGTCTCCGATGCTCACGCCGGCGATCGGCACCCGCGAGCGGTACGAGGGGGCGGTGTCACGGGCCCGCGAGTACATCCGCGCGGGCGACATCTACCAGGTCAATCTGGCTCACCGGCTTTCGTGCGCGTTCGAGGGAGACCCTCTGGCCCTGATGCCGGGGCTGATCCGCGCGGCCGAGCCGTGGTTTGGCGCGTGGGTCGCGGATGAGTATGCCGGCAAGCGGAACGCGGTGATCTCGGCGAGCCCGGAGCTTCTTTTCCGGTTCCAAGCCGCGACGCGCACGCTCACCACCAGGCCGATGAAGGGCACGAGGCCCGCGGGCGAGACGAGAGCACTCGAAGCCTCGCTCAAGGATCGCGCCGAGCTTGCGATGATCGTCGACCTGATGCGCAACGACCTGGGGCGGGTGTGCTCGTTCGGTTCCGTCCGCGTGGATGAGCCGCGCGTGATCGAATCTCATGGTCGGGCGGGGGCGAGCGTGCTTCAGGCGGTTTCGAGCGTGTCGGGACGGCTACGGGAGTCTCTGTCCCTCGTCGATGTGGTCCGGGCGGTCTTTCCGGGGGGGAGCATCACCGGCGCTCCCAAGATCCGCGCGATGCAGATCATCGAGGAACTCGACGAAGCCGCTCGCGGGCCGTACTGCGGCGCGGTCGGGTATGTGAGCGATTCCGGCGATGCGTGCTTCAACGTCGCGATCCGCACGCTCGCAATCTCGGGGGAGGCCGGTCCGGGACGCACGATCAGCCGCGGCGTGGCGGACTACTGGGTCGGCGCGGGGATCGTGGCGGACAGCGACCCGGCGGCGGAATGGGAGGAGACGCTCGTGAAAGCGTCGCCGATCCGCGCGGCGTTCGGAGGGTGACGCCGCGGGGTCTAGGATTGTCGGATCACGCGCGGGCGTGGCGGAACTGGCAGACGCGCGGGACTTAGGATCCCGTGGCCGAAAGGCTTTGCAGGTTCGATTCCTGTCGCCCGCATTTCGCGATCAGCAACCGGCTTCGAAAGCCCGGATGAACGCTTCGTAGTCGTTGAGGTTCACCAGCCGGTCGCCGGTGAGGTCGGCGCGGGGGTCGCCCGCTTCGTAGGCGGTGATGAACTCGATGTGGTCGAAGAAGTCGACGAACCCGTCGTCGTTGGCGTCGGCGGGTGTGGTGTGCTGGAGCGTCGGTTTGGGCATGAGAATCACCCGGCGGTTCGCGGTCGTCGCCGTCATGTCAAAGCGTGCATCGCCGCAGCCGCGGCCGCTCCGAACGGTGATGTCGAAGACGCCCGCGGAGGGAGAGGTGACGCTTTCGGCGCTCGCGCCTTCGCCGCCGGCACCGCCGACGCGTTCGAGGATGACGCTTGCGTTCTCAGTGACGGTCGCGCCGCGCCAATCGCGGAGCGTGACGCGGAGCGTGCGCCGCGCGACGCCGTCGGCGGGGACGTCGCTCCGAGGAAGCCATTCGGCAACGCTTGTGACGGCGTCGGGCTCACCGATGAGGTTCTCGCGCCACGCGTCGTAGAGCTCACGAAGCTGGAAGACCGGATCGGGGTCGCTCCGCTGTTGGTTGGCGATGTTGAACTCCATGAACCCCGAGCCCGACGCACAGCCGGCGTTCTCGAAATTCGGAAGCCGCCCCGGGCCCGCGAGGTTGGTCATGGTGACGACCGTCCCGCCGCCGGTGGAGTACAGCACGTCCAGGTCGCCGTCGGCGTCCATGTCGATCGCGTTCAAGCGGTTGGGCGTGAAGCCTGCTTGCCAGAAGCCCGAAGCCGTGAAGACGCCGCTTCCGGACCCGCGGAAGAGCGCGATGCGGCCTGAACTGGATGCGGTGAGAAGGTCGGTGATCCCGTCACCGTCGACGTCGGCGGCGTCGAGGCCCGCGAGGGCGCCGGTGTTGGTGATGGCGATATCGGATGCGGGGTTGGCGGCGTCACGGATGATCGTGACGATCGATCCGGCGGCCGACAGAACGTCGGCTCGCCCGTCGCCCGTCACGTCGCGCACGAGCAGCGACGTGACCACGGCGGGCAGGCCGGTCCGCAAAGGCTGGAGCGTGAATCCGCCGACGCCGTCGCCGATGAGAGTCTGAAGCGTGCGGGATCCGCCGGCGTGGGCCGTGACGAGATCCGTGCGACCGTCGCCGCTCACGTCTCCGGCCGCGAGGAACGTGGCGTTGGCGGGGACGGCGAATCGGGTCTGTGCCGCGAAGGTGCCGTCGCCGGCTCCGAGGAGCACCGACACGTCATTGGACGACTGGTTCAGCGTCACGATGTCAAGCCCGGCCGCTCCGTTGATGTCCGCGGTCACGATCGGCCCGGGGTTGTCGCCCGCGGGAAAGACCGACGCCGTGGAGAAGCTCGGCGGACCACCGCCGGGGTTCCGCCGGAGGTACACCACGCGGTCTGTCGTTCCCAGACAGCCGACCATGTCCATGAGGCCGTCGGAGTTGGCGTCGATCGCGGTGAGGCCACGGATCACTCCGCCGCCGGGGCTGAAGGTCGTGTCCGCGAAGCGAAGCACATCGGCTTCGGAGGTGTTGAGGAGCGAGACGAGGCCCGGTGGCGAGCCCTGAGCGCCGAGAAAGACGTCCGGCTTGCTGTCGGCGGTCGCGTCGAAGATCACCGGCGGCGTGGCGCCCGACTGCGTGCGGTAGACGCCGCGACAGCTCCACACGTCGCCCGCGCGGGCGATGAGCATGTACGCGATGTCCGCGCTCTTGGTGAAGGTCGGGGGCGGCGCGCCGCACCCATCGGCGTCGTTGGGATTGCAGGAGCAGCGACCATCTCCGCCCATCGACCGGGCCGCTTCCATCGCCGCCATCAGCTTGGCCGCGACATCACCCGGCGTCGTCTCGATCGCGATGACCGCGCGGTCAACGACGGGCGGGCCGGTGAGGACGTTGCCCTGCACGGCGTAGACGAGATCGCCAACGCGGCCGGTGCGTCCGCCGGCCCAGGCGCCGGCTCCGGTTCCCGAGAACGTGAGCGTGCCGCCGCGGGTATCCGCGATGCCGTACTGGCGCGTCTGGTGCCCGCTATCCCGCGCGGCGAGACCGGCGAGGATGGCTTCCATCGAATCGCCGACGAGAAGCCGGTCGCGGATGTAGG
>JBIKTT010000265.1:0-4409 GCA_044347925.1 Phycisphaerales bacterium | reverse complement strand
GCGTTGAGCATCACGTCGACGAGCGTCGCGCCGGTGCCCAGGCGATCGGGGGAGACCGCCATAAGCACGTCGTCGAGCAGGTAGTTTCGGACCGCGGTGCTCATTTTCTCGGTCTGGTCCGCACGCAGGCGTTGCTCGATCGCGGTCTGCCGTTCTTCGTCGGCATGGCGTCTCTGTTCCTCGGCTTTGGCGTACAAAGTCAGCGAAACGCCGAACCCGGCCGCGAGCATGAAGACGATGGTCATCGCGATCCCGACCAGCCCGCGATGACGGCGCGTGAACTTCGACAATTGGTACAGAGTCGTCGCCGGTCGGGCCAGGATCGGTTCGTGATTGAGGTAGCGGCGCAGGTCTTCGGCAAGCGAAGCGGCAGTCTGATACCGGTGCTCGCGGTTCTTCGCCATGGCGCGGCTGACGATGGTCACGATGTCCCTGTCGTAGGTGCCCGGGAAAGCGTTGCGCTTGCTGTTGAGCGGCGCGGGCTCCTCGTCGCGGACGATCCGGGCCGCTTCGGGGACGGGCTTGCCGTGAAGATCGTGCGGCATGCGCCCGGTGAGCAGTTCGTAGAGGATCACGCCCATGGAGTAGACGTCGGCGCGGGCGTCGACCGCGTCGATCGCGCCGCTCAACTGTTCAACGCTCATGTACCCGACGGTCCCGATCAGAAGGCCGGCCTCGGTCAGCTTTGTGGCGTCCCCCTCCCCGTCCAGTACGCGTGCGACGCCAAAGTCGAGGATCACCGGTTGAGGCTGCGCGGTCGACTGTCCGGTGCTGGTCGTCCCATGCCTTGACGGCTCCTTGTCCGAAGTGGCGTCGCGGACCAGGATGTTCGCGGGCTTGAGGTCTCGGTGGACGACGCCCTTGGTGTGCGCGTGCTGCACGGCGTCGGCGATTCTCGCGACCAGTTCGAGCCTCGCGGCGAGGTCGAGCGCGTGCTTCTTGGCGAACTCGAGGAGGTTGGGGCCCGAGACAAACTCCATCGCGTAGTAGGAGATCGGCCCGTCTCCGCTCTCGGCGGTTCCCGATTCGTAGATTCGGGCGATCCCGGGGTGCGCGAGCCGGCCGAGCACTCGAATCTCGCGGGCGAAGCGGACCCGAAGCCCCGCGGACCCCATTCCCGCGCGGAGGACCTTGAGCGCGACCTGTCGATCCGGGTTTGACTGTTGCGCGAGGTACGCGATCCCCATGCCGCCGTGGCCGAGCACGCGCAGAACGCGGTAGGGGCCGATCTCCCCGGGCAGCGAGGCTTCCGTGACCTTCGTTCGGAGCAGTTGACCGGCCAACTCGATCCCGGCGTTGTCGCCGGCACGCTCGGCCGTCTCGTCGGCGGCAAAGAACGACTCGACGGCCTCCCGAAGCGAGGGACTCCCGGCGCAGCTTTCGTCGATGAATCCCTGTCGCTCGGCGCGCGGAAGCTCACAGCCTTTGTGAAAGATCTCCCGGACTTTCGCGAATTCCTGTGGAGTCATGACCCTCGCGCTACCCGTACAGCTCTCGTTGGAGCCACGCCCTGATAAGCCGTGAATCCAACTCGACCGTTCTCGCGGACACCCCGAGAGCCTCCGCTGTCTGTTCAACGGAAAGCCCGACGAGGTAGCGCAACTCAAAGACCTGGGAAAGTCTCGGGTCGGTCTCCTCGAGTTTCCGGATGGTGTCGTCGAGCGCGACGAGATCCACCTCTCGGCTCGGGGTTGCTTCCTCAGCCACTTCGAGCGAGACGCGCATCGCCTCCCCCCCTCGTTTGAGAGATCGTTTGGCTCGGGCGTGGTCGACGAGCAGATTCCGCATCGCTTTGGCGGCGACGCGGAAGAAGTGGTCCCGGTCCATCCATTGGGCCCCGGGAGAAGTCAGTATCCGAGCGCACGCCTCGTGGACAAGGGCGGTCGGCTGCAGGGTGTGCCCCTGTGTTTGGCCGCTGAAGACGTTTCGGGCGATGCCGTGCAGTTCGTTGTAGGTGAGATCCAGCAGTGCCGCGGTCGCGTCGGCGTCTCCCTCACGGATTCTCCTGAGCAACGTCGCGATCGTGAGCTCTTGTTCCGTGTTCATCGTGAAGGGGTCCGCAGACCGGCCGGTGTTGCTCGCAGTCTATCGGAACTCCCGAGTTTCAGGTAGGGAAGATCTGTCCGACGCGGCGATGGAGGGGTCCGGTTCGCCTGCGCCTCGACGGCGGCACGATCGCCTGAATGCAAAGGAAACCCCGATCCCCGGTATGGGTAAAGAAGGTGAGCCTTCAGGTGTGGATCATCGTTCTGCCGCTCTCCGATGCTTCCGAGCGGAGGCTCAGAGGGTTCCCGCACCCGGGCCACCGGCAAGATCGAGGTGGCTGAAGGGGCGACGTCCGCAAACGACTCGATCGTGGCCGTGCTTCGTGCTTTGTGGTGACGGTCGCCTTGGTCGTGCCCACCTGAAAGGCGGACCGTTCAAGGGGCGACCGGCTCGCACCGTTCTTGTCGGTTCGTAGCTGCGTTGGAATGCCAGAGCCAGCCGCGTGCGGTTACCTTGCCGCGTTGATCGAGCAGGCGACCTGCGCGAAGTCAGGCTGGTCGCCCGCGTGGGCGTGGATGTGCTGGCGGATGACGCGGCCCTTGTGGATGACGGCGGTGCCGGGCATCTGGAACGTGTCGCCGACGGGCTTGCCGATGCCGTAGCCGCGGAAGATGCCGAGGATGCCAGCGACGATCACGTGCGGGCCGAGCAACTGCCAGAAGCTGCCCCGACCAACGCTCAGAGCCCGGTAAAGGAGACGGTCCGGATCGGCGAACCACGATGCGCCCGTGAGGCCGAAATATGCTCCGATGCTGGCGAGCGAGGAGGAGTCCGGCGACATGCCGACGACCGCGATGCGGTAGCCCCGGCTCTCGATCGACGCTTGCTCTTTCGCGAGACGGGCGATGGTCTCGCGGCAGAAGGTGCAGCCGTTGTGACGCAACAGGCAGACGAGCGTCGGACGTTCATCCGACAGGGTTTGGAGCGAGGTGCCCGACTGGTCACGCAAGCCGCTGAGTGCCGCGGCGAGGCCGATGGGGGCCTGGGGGCTGGGGTTGTCGCTCGCTTGGCTCATGGGGAGGTCTCCGCGTTCCGACGGTTCAGCGCTGTAAGGCCGGTGGCGGAGGATGCGATTATTCGACCGCACGGACCGGCACCTGGATCTCGGCCCACTTGTTCCAGAAGAGGATCGCGGGGCCGTTGTAGTACAAAGCACGCCAGTCGCCGGCGATACGCCAGCGCGGGTTGGCGGCGAGGAAATCGCGAAGGGCTTCGCGGCCGCGCTCGACGAGTTCCATCGAGTAGTCGCCCTTGAGGCCGATCGAGAGCACCGTGATCGGAGCGACATCGCGGACGGTGACCTTGCCGTCCGGGCCAGTCTTGTTCATGTCGGGCGAGCGGTAGAGGAACGCCATCGACCAGGAGGTCGGCTGCTTGGCCGCTTCGCCGTCCATGCCCGTGTAGTTCATCTCAACCGGCGAGGTCATCGCGATGTCCTTGCTCTTGATGTGGTTGAAGAGAGGCCAGAACGCGCCGTTCATCCCGCTGTCGGGATCGCCGGAGCCGGTGACCTCGGCCAAGCGAGCCGCGGGATAGGTCTTGACCTCGATTGCGCCCGGGGGCGTCGGCCGGGGATAACCGACCGGGAGCGGCGTATCCACGCGGCAGGGCCCAAACCGGAAATCGCCGTCAGTACCGGTCACGGCGGCGTTCATGTCGCCTCCCACGCGAACCGCCATGCCGGGATCGGGATAGGCGGTGGCCTTGGCGGGAGAGGGTGGGGCGTAGGCCGTCTCCGGCACGGTGCTTGTCGTGCTGCAGCCGGCGGCGAGCGCGGTCGCGGCGGCGAGGGCGCGGAAGGTGTAGAGCTTGAAGTTGGGCCGACGTGAATCGTTCAAATCGTTCATGGCGAATCCTAGGCATTCTATGGGACTGGTCGAGCGTCAATCCGTGAGCGGCGAAATCAGAGGAAAACAAGCCTCTGCGTTCTTGACCGGTTCGCGGCGTCCGGGGATAATCGTTCAAATCGTTCGCAACGCAAGGCCATCCCCGTTTCTCACCAGCCGCCAGCTCGCGGATTCCCTCGGGGTCAGCGAGTCATCGATCAAGCGGTGGGTGGACGATGGCACCATTGCGGCTGATCGGACCGCAGGGGGACACAGACGCATTTCGCTGGCCGCCGCGATTGGATTCATCCGCCGCCATGGATCGCCGCTGGCCAAGCCCCACCTGCTTCCCATCCAGAGCGTACCGCAGATCGCGGCTCTCGACGACGATGCGACCGAGGGGCTTTACGAAGCGCTCGCGAACGATCGGCCGGCCGAGGCCCGCGCGGTTCTTGCCGGTCGGTTTCTCGGCGGAGCGGACATCGCGAGCCTCGCGGACGACCTGATCAGACCCGTGATGCAGCGGCTTGGATCGCT
>JBIKTT010000264.1:0-4421 GCA_044347925.1 Phycisphaerales bacterium | reverse complement strand
TCAAGCCGGGCACGCGGATCATCGTCGACAGCGTTTCGGGCGTGAGCGGCGCGGGCCGCGGCCTTTCGCTGAAGAGCTTGTTCTGCGAGGTCAGCTTGCAGGCCTACGGCGTGATGTCGCACCGGCACGAGCCCGAGATCGGGGCGTACGCGGGGCACCCGGTGGTTTTCACGCCGCATCTGGTCGCGTTTGATCGCGGGATTCTGTCCACGATCCATGTTGAGCTTGCGAGCGGGTGGGACGGCGAACGCGTCGCGAGCACGCTCCGCGAGTCGTACGCGGGCGAGCGGTTTGTGCGGCTTCTGCCCTCCGGGCAGTGGCCCGCGGTGGGGGACGTGCGCGGGACGAACTTCTGCGACATCGCGACCAAAGCCAGCCCGGACGGCCACCTCATCATCAGCTCCGCCATCGACAACCTGGTGAAGGGCGCGGCCGGACAAGCGGTGCAGTGCATGAACATCCGGTTTGGTTTTGAAGAAACCGAAGGGCTCTTCTGACGACCAATCACCGAGAAGACTGTGACCTGATCGAGCGATTCACGATGACGACCCATTCCACGACATTTCGAGACATCCGCCCCATCGTGATCAAGATCGGCGGCAGCACGCTTGAGGACATCGGCAAACTCGGCTCGCTTTGGTCCGCGCTGGTCCGGGTGGCCGCCGAGCGTCCGGTTGTGCTCGTGCACGGCGGCGGGAAAGCCGTCGATGCGCTGCTCAGCAAGCTCGGCATGACCGTCGAGCGCAAGCAGGGTTTGCGGGTGACGCCGGACGACCAGATGGGCCTGATCGCGGGCGTGCTCGCGGGGACGGTGAACAAGCAGCTTGTGGGTGCGATCAACGCCGCGGGTGGAGCGGGAGGTGGCCGGGCGGTTGGCCTCGCGCTGGGTGATGGATCGATGGTCGAGTGCCGGCAGATCTCGGCGGAACTGGGCCGTGTCGGGAACGTTTCGGGCGGCGATGCCGAGGTGGTCAAGGTGCTTCTGGGCGCCCGGTTCCTGCCGGTGGTGAGCTGCATCGGGGCGGACGCTTTGGGCGGGCTGCTGAATGTCAACGCGGACGACGCGGCGGCGGGGATCGCCAAAGCGGTGGGTGCGGCGAGCTTGGTGCTGCTGACGGACGTGCCGGGGATCAAGGGCGGGGACGGTGTGCTTCGGCCTACGCTGACCGCTTCCGAGATCGAGAGCATGATCGCGGAGGGGTCGATCACGGGCGGGATGATCGTCAAAGCACGGTCCGCGGTCGCGGCGGCCAAGAGTACTGGCTCGAGCGTCGTCATCATGTCGGGTGAATCACCGGACGCCCTGGCGAAGTACCTCGGCGGCGAGCAGGTTGGGACGACGATCCGGATCGGGTGAGGAGTACGCGGCACGCCGCGAGGCACCGGGGCAACAAGGTCATGAAGAACACGCTTCCACATCTTCACGGTTCGGATCTCCTGACGCTGGCGTCGATGGATGAGCGGACGATTTTGTCGCTTTTCGACACGGCTGCGGCGATGAAGAAGGACTACTCGCCCTTCTCGAAGTCGCTCGCGGGCCACAGCGCGATCCTGCTTTTCGAGAAGCCGAGCTTGCGGACGCGGATCTCCTTTGAGGTCGGCATCGCCAAGCTCGGGGGCAACGCGATCTACATGGATCACTCGGCGCAGCGACTCGGCGAGCGGGAGAGCGTGACAGACTACGGGAAGAACCTGGAGCGGTGGGTCTCGCTGATCGTCGCCCGGGTCTTCCGCAACTCGGTGGTGAATGAGCTTGCTTCGGCCGCGAAGGTGCCGGTGATCAACGCGTTGTGCGACCTGTACCACCCGTGCCAGGCTCTGGCGGACTACCTCACGCTGAAGGAGAAGTTCGGCAAGGTCAAGGGCCTCCGCGTGGCGTATGTCGGCGACGGGAACAACGTCTGCCATTCGCTGATGCACGGAGCGGCGATCCTGGGTGCCGAGCTCATCGCCGTCACGCCCAAGGGGCACGAGTGCGACGAGGAGATCACCGCCGAAGCCCGCGCGATGGCGGAGAAGAGCGGCGGCAAGATCACCGTGACCAACGATCCCGACGCGGTGAAAGGCGTCGATGCCGTCTACACCGACGTCTGGGTCAGCATGGGCGAATCGGCGCACTCGGCCAGCGAGCGCAAGAAGTTCCTCAAGTACCAGATCAACGAAGCCCTGATGGCCAAAGCCGGGCCCAACGCGATCTTCATGCACTGCCTGCCCGCCAAGCGCGGCCAGGAAGTCGTGGACGCGGTCATGGACGGCCCGCAGAGCGTGGTCTACGACCAAGCTGAAAATCGGATGCACGCGCAGTGTGCGCTGATGCACCACATGTTCGCGAAGTGAGAAGAAGTCACCAGATCAAGAGGTCACAAGATCACAGAGTGACCGGAAGGAAACTGAGATGGGTAAGCGGATTGCGTTGGCGTATTCGGGCGGCCTCGACACCTCCTGCATCGTGCCGTGGCTCAAAGAGAACATCCCGGGCTCGGAGATCATCTGCGTCGTCGGTGACGTCGGGCAGGGCGCCGATGAGCTGACCGGCGTTGAGAAGAAAGCCATCAACTCCGGCGCGGCCGAGTGCCACGTCGTCGACCTCAAGACCAAGTTCGTCGACGAGTTTGTGATGCCGACGATCATCACCGGCGGCGTCTACGAAGGTCGTTACCTCCTCGGCACCGCGATCGCCCGTCCCGTCCTCGCGTGGGGCCAGGTCGAGATCGCGAAGAAGACCGGGTGCACGGCTTTGTCGCACGGCTGCACGGGCAAGGGCAACGACCAGGTGCGGTTTGAGTCCGCGTACGGGGCTCTCGCTCCCGAGATGGAGATCATCGCCCCGTGGCGTGATCCGCGGTGGAACCTCTCCGGCCGCCTCGCGATGCTCGATTACCTGAAGGAGCGGAACATCCCGACCACCGCGTCGGCGACCAAGATTTACAGCCGCGACCGCAACCTTTGGCACATCAGCCACGAGGGCGGCGACATCGAGAACCCGTGGAACGCCCCGCCCGAAGACGCGTGGATGCTCACCGTCGAGCCGAGCAAAGCCCCCGACAAGCACGAGGACGTCTCGCTCTCCTTCGCCAAGGGCAGGCCGATCGCTCTCAACGGCCAGGCGATGCCGGCGTGGCAGATCATCGACAAGCTCAACGCGATCGCGGGGGCTCACGGCGTCGGCCGCATCGACCTGGTCGAGAACCGCCGCGTGGGCATGAAGTCCCGCGGCTTGTACGAGACCCCGGGCGGCACGGTCGTCCTCGAAGCCCTTCGCGCCGTCGAGGAGCTTGTCCTCGACCGCGAGACGCTGCACTACCGCGAGCATCTTGGCCTCACCTTCGCCGAGCTTGTCTATGACGGCCGCTGGTTCACGCCCCTCCGCGAAGCTCTGTGGGCCGCGGGCGAGAAGATCGCCGAGAAGCTCGACGGCGAGATCGTCGTCCGCCTGTACAAGGGCACGGCGACGCCGGTGAAGCGCAAGAGCCCCAACTCGCTCTACGCCGAGAAGATGGTGAGCTTCGAGGGCGAAGATGTGTACAGCCAGAAGGACGCGGGCGGGTTCATCCGCTTGCTCAGCCTGCCGGAGCGGATCCGGGCCCTCAAGACCAAGGGCTTGGCGAAGTAATTCAAACTGTGGGAGCCCACGGGTTCGAACCCGTGGGCTTTCTTTCTTTGGGGGTGGGATTCCTCGCAGGAGAGTTCTCTATGGCACTCTGGGGCGGACGATTCGAAGGCGCGGCGGACCCGCTTTTCCGGCAGCTCAATGACTCGCTTCCTTTCGACTTCCGCTTGCTTAAGCAGGACATCGAAGGGTCGATCGCGTGGGCGAAAGCCATCGGCGGAGCGGGCGTCCTCACCAAGGACGAGGTCGCCAAACTCGGTGAGGCGATGAACTCGCTCCTCACCGAAGCCGCCGCGAAGCCGGACCTCATCGCCGAGTCCTTCGGCCGCGATGAAGACGTCCATTCGTATGTTGAACGCCGGCTGATCGAGATGGTGGGGCCCCTGGGCAAGAAGCTCCACACCGGGCGGAGCCGAAACGACCAGGTCGCGACCGATGTCCGTCTCTGGACTCGAGCGGCCATCGATGAGCGTCTCGCCGAACTGCTCGCGGCTCGCAAGTCGCTGGTCGCGCTCGCGGAACGCGAGCAAAGCACGGTCGTCCCCGGATACACGCACCTCCAGCGTGCCCAGCCGATCCTCTTCGCCCACTGGGCGCTCGCGTACCAGGAGATGCTCGAGCGCGACGCCGCTCGCCTCGCGGACTGTCGCCGCCGCGTGAACATCATGCCGCTCGGCTCGGCCGCGCTCGCGGGCACGACGTATCAGATCGACCGCGTTGCGCTGGCAAAGGACCTTGGATTCGAAAGCCCCTCGCGGAACAGCTTGGACGCGACGGCGGACCGCGACTTCATCGCCGAGACGCTTTTCTG
>JBIKTT010000263.1:0-4425 GCA_044347925.1 Phycisphaerales bacterium | reverse complement strand
GTGTTCTCGCGCGTCCCGATGTCGGAAGTGACCGAGATCCACGCCGACACGGAGAGCCACACGTCGGTGATCCTCTGCAAGCTTCTGTTCCACAAGCTGCACGGCCGCGAGGTCACGCTGGTGCCGTACAAGCCGGGTGGCGCTCGGCCGGAGACGGTGCTTCTGATCGGGGACAAGGTCGTGACGGATCAGGCCGCGACGGCGGGATATGAGCACCACCTCGACCTGGGCGAAGCGTGGCACGGGCTGACAGGCTTGCCCTTCGTGTACGCCGCGTGGGCTTGCAGGACCGCCGAAGCGGGCCAAAGCCGGATCCGCGACGCGGCGGTGCTTCTGGATCGGCAGCGGCGTCACAACCGGACGCGGCTTGACTGGATCGTCTCCGCGCGGGCGTCCGCGGCGGGATGGTCGGCGGATCTGGCGGCGAAGTACCTGGGCCGACTGCTGAGGTACGACCTGGGCGATCGCGAGCGGCGGGCGGCGGACCTGTTCATCCGCGAAGCGTCGTCGCGAGGGTTGCTGGGCTCGGGCGAATTCTCGCTGACCTGGGACCGTGGGGACTGACCGATGCCTCCGCTTCCGCGCATCCGGGTTCCGATGCTGGCGGAACTCGCCCGCGAGCTTCGCTATGCGCCGCGGGCGGCGCTGCTTCGATCTGCGGAACGTGCCGAGTCGCTCGCGGCGGCGCTAAGCCCCGGATCCGTCGTGCCCGCCGAGTGGGTCGTCTTCAAGATCACGGGATACAGACCGGAGCGATGGCCGGAGGAACCCGGTCTCACCGCGGCCGACGGCGGGGACGTGCGGGCCGGGCTTTCCGCGCTCGTCGAGTTCCTCACCCATCAAGCGGCGTGGACGATCGGCGAAGCGACCGCCGCGCACGCCATCACCCGCGCCGAGCTCGCCAGATCCTGGAGCGTCAGCGAGAAGACCATCGACCGCTTCCGCGCCGAAGGCCTCATCGCGCGGCGGGCACTCCGCGAGGACGGCAAGCCGGTGCTCGTGTTCCTCCCCGGTCCCGTCTCGTGGGCACGGCAGGCGTTCGCGACTCGGCTTGTCGAGCCCGTGCGCCCCGCGCGGATGACGCAAGCCGAGCGCACAAAGCTGGTCCGCCTTGCGGAGCGCTGCCGCCGCCGGTTCGGGTGCTCCCTCAATCAGACCGCCAAAGCCCTCGCACCGCGGGTGGACCGGAGTTTGGAAGCCGTGCGCCAAGTCCTCCGCGCCGAGGACGAGCGGCGAAGCCGCGAGCGAGTGCCACTGATTTTCGGCGACCCTCCGCCGCTTGAGGCACGACATTCGCGGTGGATGTTTCGCGCGTGGAAACGTGGAGCCGAACCTTCCGACCTGGCCGAGCGCGCTCGCTGCTCGCGAGCGGCGACACAGAGAGCGATCAACTTGCGTCGAGCCGCTCTCCTGGCCGGCGTCGCGCTGCCAGGCGGCAAGCCCGTGTCGCTCGCGGCGCTTGACAAGGATGGGGACTCTGTCACCGATTCGTTCGGCCAGCCGGGCCCGACCGATCTGGCGGCGCTGGTCGCTTCGGCCCGCGTCCGGACGGTGATGGGCCCCAAGCAGGAGCACACGCTTCTCCAGCGATACGCGTCGCTTCGGCTGAACGCGACGGCATGGGCCGGGAGCACACCGCACGCCAACCCGCAGTCCGAACCGCTTGATGTCGCGGAGACGTGCCTTCGGTGGGCTTCGCTGGTCAAGGTCGAGCTCATGCGGCCGCTGCTGACGCTTGCCGTCGAGACGGTGGAAGCGGTGCTTGAGCGGCCGATCGAGACGCTTGGCGCGGCGGATGTCTCCGAGCTTTTGAAGATTCAGCTGGGCGTGCTCGCCGAGTCGATCGATCACGCGGATCCGTCGCGGACGGGACGACTGGCGGGCGCGGCCGCGCTCGCGCTGAGCACTGCGGCATCTCGATGGGCGAAGACCAGAGCCCGAGCGTCGGCGAAAGCTGGTTCACGGGCGTCTGTGTCGCTTCCGGCTGGTCTCGCGACGCCCGATTGGACGAGGAACGTGGCATCGTGGCAGGGGTGGCTCGAACCCGACGCGCGGATCCGCGGGCAGCTTGATCGCATGCCGGCGCAAAGCGCCGCTCTGCTCCGACTGCGGTTCGGTTGGTCGGGCGAGCGGCCGCGGACGCAGACCGAAGCCGCAGCGCGTCTGGGGCTCTCTCGCATCGCGCTGCCGCGGGCCGAGCGCGCGGCGATCCGGCTGGCTCTGGAACTTGCTCGCGGGATCAAGTCATGAACGCCCGCCCGGACACCGTGCTCATCCACCCGGGCGGGGCTTTGGGCGACTTCGTCCTGACCTGGCCCCTCGCACGCTCGCTCGTCGCGTCCGGCCGTCGGGTGCGGGTCGTTTCCGCGGCTTCCAAGGCCGAGCTGGCCGCCGCCGCCCTCGGCGTGGACGTCGCCGCGGATCACTTGCCACCATGGTCCGGTCTTTGGCGCGGCGAGATGAAAGCCCAGCCCTTCCCTTCGGTCGAGCTCGTCGTCGCGTTCGGCGAGCGTTCCCAACCGTGGCTCACGGCGACAGCCCAGCTCTTCCCAAGCGCGCGGGTCGAAGTCGAGCGGCGGCTGGTGGACCGGACGGTCGCCATCGAGCTCGCCGAACGTTTCGCCGCCCGTGTGGTGCTTCATCCCCCCTTGGCACCTCACCCCGCCGGCCCGGTCGTGATGCACGTCGGCTCCGGCGGGATCGCCAAGCAGTGGCCGCTTCACGCGTGGCTCTCGCTGAAGCAGAAGCTCGAAGCTGCCGGCTTTCCGTTGCGCCTGATCGCGGGGGAAGCCGAGCACGAGCGCTTTCGCGACGCCGATCGGGCACGCTTCGCCGGCGCGGGCGGCCAGTTCGTCGAAGCGATTCAGGACCTGGTCGAGATCGTTGGGCAAGCTCGTGCGTTTGTCGGCGCGGACAGCGGCCCTTCGCACCTGGCCGCTCAGCTTGGAACTCCCACGCTTGCCCTCTTCGGACCGACGGATCCGCATCGCTGGTCGCCGATCGGCCCTCGGGTTTCTGTGGTGCAAGCGCCCGAAGGGACGATGAACGCTCTGACGGTCGAAACCGTGTGGGAAAGCCTGTCAGGCCTCATCGCCCAGGAGCAAGCGTGAAGCGGTGGATTGGAGGAGTCTTGAAGTGGACGGGCCGCACGCTCTGGGCGTGTGGAGCGGCCCTCCTTTCCGTCTGGGCGATCGGACAGATTGCCACCGACCGCTGGCACTGGTCGCAGTACTGCTTCTGGGTGCCCACGATCTTCGCGGTGCCCGCGGCGGGCTTGGCGATGGCTGCCGGGCTTGCGTTCCGGTCACTTGCCGGAAAGCGCGATGAAGCCAGAGCAAGCCCACGGCGGAGATGGATCGCGACAGGCACCGCCGTAACCCTGCTTGCTTCGTGCGCGTGGGTCGGGTGGCAGTGGCGAATCTTCGCACCAAAGCCGGCCGCTTCGGACCGCAAGCTCCGCGTCATCCACTGGAACGCGACAAGCGACATCGGCAAAGCGTGGCCGCAGCGCATCATGAACCGCAATCCGGATCTCATCGTCATCAATCCCGCGAGCCACCAGCTTTGCCGCGAGCTTGTCAGCCCGGACCGTCCATACGGGGACCCGCTTTACAGGCACGGATTCACGGTGCTTTCGAAGTACCGCATCGTTCGAACGGCATACACGACGCTCCGTATCTCACTGGGCACGGGCATCGATCCCCGGAAGGATGATCTGGTCGGCCAGCACAAGGACCATGGGCGGGCGCTGATGGTCGAGCTTGACACCACGGAGGTCTTTGGACGCAGACTCAGAGTGCTTTGCCTGGATCTTCCGTCGGATGTGAGCCTTCATCGCGGCGTTTCGTCGGCTGAAGCGTCGCGGGCGCTGGCTTCGTACGCGGGGCCGTTTTCCGTGCTTGGTGAGGACGGAGTCTGGTCGCAGGAGACGCCAGGCGTTCCGGGCATCGGAGCACCGGACCTGGTTTTGGGTGATTTCAACATGCCGCGTGGTTCACGGTCGCTGGAACGGTTGACCGAGGGGCTTGGGCACGTGTATGACGAGGCTGGGCGCGGCCCGTTCGGCACATGGCCGTACGCACGGCCGATCTGGCACCTGGACCACATGTTCATCGCGCCGTGGCTTCGCGGCGTGGTTTACGAGCCCCTTGATCTCGGCGGCGGGACGCACCGCGGCCAGCTCGCGGATCTCGCGGTTCGCGAACCTTCCTGAGCGGATCACGGGTACACTGTGATCGTGAGCACACCCGGCCAACAGCCCCGCTCGCCCGCGGGCGATGTCTTTCCCGCGACGCAGGTGTCGTGGATCGACGACCACATGGGCCGGGGCACGATCGGTCGCTCCGAGATCAACCGGCACATCATGCAGGTGTACCGCTGGCCGCTCCGCGTGTACTTCATGGGCACGCGCGACCGCTGGCTTGG
>JBIKTT010000262.1:0-4445 GCA_044347925.1 Phycisphaerales bacterium | reverse complement strand
TCGCTCTTTGAGCGGCGCGGCGATCCGCGAGCCAAGGGGTACCAGGGCGGCCGGTCGATCAATCTCGCGCTTTCCGCTCGCGGCCTCGCGGGGCTTGACGCGGCCGGTTTGGGCAAGCGGGTCCGCGAGCGGGACCTCATCCCGATGCCCGGCCGGATGATCCACCCGGTCTCCGGTTCGATCGTCTTTCAGCCGTATAGCCACGACCCCAAGGACGCGATCAACTCCGTTTCGCGCGGCGGGCTCAATCTCACGCTCATGATCGCCGCCGGCGAACACCCCGGCGTCACGATGCACTTTGACCACATGTGCCTCGACATCGACTTCGCGAACACGTCCGCGACGTTCCAGAAGCCCGATGGCTCGCGGGTCAGCGTATCGGCCGACCTCATTGTCGGCGCGGACGGAGCGTTCTCCGCCGTGCGCGGCGCGATGCAGAAGACCGACCGCTTCGAGTACTCGCAGACGTACCTCGGCCACGGGTACAAAGAGCTTCACATCCCGCCGCGCCTGGATGGGCATAGTGGCGGAATGGCCGGCCCGTTCATGATGGATCCCGCGGCTCTGCACATCTGGCCGCGCGGCGGGTCGATGATGATCGCTCTGCCCAACCGCGACGGGTCCTTCACCTGCACGCTTTTCTGGCCGTACGAGGGCGAGCACTCCTTCGCGAACCTCAAGACCGCGGACGAGATCACGCGGTTCTTCCAAACCCAGTACCCCGACGCGACGGCGATGATGCCGACGCTCGTCCACGACTTCCAAGCCAACCCGATCGGTTCGCTCGTGACGGTCCGCTGCTGGCCGTGGGTGCGGGGCAACGTCGTGCTCGTGGGCGATGCGGCCCACGCGATCGTGCCCTTCTACGGGCAGGGGATCAACTGCGGATTCGAGGACTGCGTCGAGCTGGTCGGCCAACTCGGCAAGCACGCGCGAGTCGGGGACGCCCTTCACGCGTACCAGCACGCCCGCAAGCCCAACGCCGATGCGATCGCGGATATGGCTCTCGACAACTTCGTCGAGATGCGCGACAAGGTCGGCCGTCCCGAGTTCCTCTACCGCAAGAAGATCGAGCAGACGCTCCACGCCGCCTTCCCCGACCGCTGCCAGCCGCAGTACAACCTCGTCTCCTTCTCGACCGTGCCGTACACCGAAGCCAAACGCCGCGGCGATGAGCTTCAGAAGCTCATCGATCACGTCGTCGCCCGCGTCCCGATGGGCTCGCGCGACCCGAGCACGCCGGAATGGAAGAAAGCCGTGCTCGATGCGGCCAGCGCGACCGGCCCGGCTGCCGGCGGCCAGCTCATCGACATCTCCCCGGAAATCTCGCCCGCGACCAACGTCTGGCCCGGCGATACGCCGTACACCCGCGAGATCCTGCTCGACACCGAGAAGGGCGCGAACATCACCCTCAGCGCCATCCGCACCACGGTCCATCTCGGAAGCCACGCCGACGGATCCAACCACTACGGCAAAGCATCCGAGGGCGCTGTCGGCATCGAAGCCATGCCGCTCGAACACTACATCGGTCCCTGCACGGTGCTCCAAGTCTCGGGCTCGCTGAACGGCAAGCGGATCACCCCCGCCGATCTCAAAGGCTTCGACGCCATCCGCACACCGCGAGTCCTGCTCAAGACCGGCACCTTCCCCGATTTCACGAAGTGGAACGCTGATTTCGCCGCGCTTTCCGTCGAACTCGTCGAAGCCCTCGCCGGCAAGGGCGTGATCACCATCGGCATCGACACGCCAAGCGTCGACCTGCAGGATTCCAAGGACCTCCCCGCCCACCGCGCGATCCTCAAACACAGGATCGCCATCCTCGAAGGTTTGGCCCTTGCGAGCGTCGAGCCTGGGGAATACGAACTGCTCGCCCAGCCGCTCAAGCTCAAGGATGCGGACGCGAGCCCGGTGCGGGCGGTACTACGCCAACGAAGCTAGCGGGGCCCCCATAGAGCGATCGCAAGCACCGACGAACCCGCTCCGATCGCGAACGCGACACACCCCGATACCACAACGCACATCCCGAACATCGGCAGCGCCGCCGCCTTCGCCCAGCCCTTGTCGCTCTTGACAAGCCACAAGCTCCACGTGGCCGACATCACCAGCACGCCCACCACGGCGGCCGCAAAGCTCACGACCATCAGCGGAAACGGAAGCCAGGGGCCGACCGCCGCGCCGGCCACCATCACCCACACGCTCTTCCAGAACAAGTGCTTCTCAAGCGGTGAAAGCCCGATCCGTCGCTCTCGCCTCACCCACTCCGGAAGCGGCCAGTTCTTTCGGTTGCACTCCGGACACACCCAAGGCGGACCGTCAAGGCCCGCGAGGTCGTACCCGCATCGGCACGCGGGCGTTGTGCTTCCCGGTTCCATGGTCACAGTGTAGAAACAAAAGCCCGGCGCCTTCGCGCCGGGCTTTGCTTGATCTCAGGTACTCGGCCGAGCCGCTTTACCGGCCGGCTTTCGCCTTCGCGGGCTTCTTCGTCGCCGCGGTGTAGTCGGGCACGCCCGCGCCCTTCTCGAAGAGCTCGGCGAACTTGAAGCCCTTGCGGCCCTTCCACGCGCCGCGGTGGTACGCATCGCTCGCGAGGATCGGGAACAGAGCCGAAAGCTCGCCGAAGACCATCTGCTCGTGGACGACGTCGACCTTGCCCCACGAGCACGCTTCGCGGAGGGTCGAACCCGACAACGCACCGTCGCGGCTGTCCGCAACGGTCATCTGGATGGCGTACTTGTGCATCCCGATGTCGCCGCGGGCTTTCCCGCCCTTGCGCTCGTTGAGCAGTTCAGCCGCCACGACGATGTCTTGGGCGAAGTTCTTCGGCACGCCGCCGCCGAGCATGAGCAAGCCCGTGTCCTTGCACGCGAGCTTGATGTCGGTCAGTTCGCGGAAGTCCTTGCCGCTGTCGAACGCGACCTGCCCGCGGCCTTCCTCGATGGCTTCGGTCTGCTGGAGGACGATGCCGAACCCGGCGGAGCAGTCGGAGAACGCCGGGACGAAGATCGGCACCTTCTTGAGATACGCGGTCTTGACGATCGACTCGTTCTTCGCGTGGTGGCGAGCGAGATAGCTGCCCATCGCGTGGATGAACTCGCGGCTGCTGTACGCGCCGGGCTCGAAAGCGTTGAAAATCTCGTGCGTCTTGGCGTCGCATGCGCGGAGGTCATCCTCATCGATGTAGGTGTCGTAGATCCGGTCGATCATCCAGTTGCGGAGCGTCATGTCGTCCACCGGCGGGGCTTCCGGGCTGCCGGGGGCGATGTAGTGCTTGAAGCCCAGGCCCTCGAAGAAGTCCTGGTCGACGATGTTCGCGCCCGTGGACACGATCGCGTCGATCATGTTGTTCTCGAGCATCGTGACGATGGCTTTCTTGAGGCCCGCGGAGATGAGCGACCCGGCGAGGGTCAGGATCACCGCGCACTCCTTGTCCTTGAGCATCATCGAGTAGATGTCCGCCGCGTTCGCGAGCGTCCGGCTCGTATACGCCATGTCGCGGTAGCTCTTGACGATCGGGCGAGCGTCAAACTTGGTGACGTCGATGTGCTCGATCGGACGGGAGAGCAGCTCTTCCTTGGTCCAGGTGGTGGGGGTGTTCTTCGGGGTTGCCATGGTTCAATCACTCCTAAGCACGGGCGGTGGACGCCGTGCGGGACGAATAGCCAAGCCCCCCTGGCTCTGAATGGATTGTGGTGGACCCGGGGGTGGCGGGTCGCCGAAATCATATGCACGCCGCGTGTTCGTTGTGCGGTTGGTATGGCCAGAATCGCTCGAATTCTTGCAAACGTAAAGCTGCAAGGACCGCATACGTTCCCCTCATGCCCAGCGAACGCCAGAAAATGATCGCCGGCGACCTCTACCGCGCGGACGACCCCGAGTTGGTCGCCGCCCGCTTCGCCGCCCGCAAGCTCGTCCGCCGGTTCAACCAGTCCGACGATGAGGACCTCGCCGGCCGCTTCGCCCTGCTCACCGGCCTCTTCGGAGCGGTGGGGGAGGGCAGCTTCATCGAGCCCACCTTCCGCTGCGATTACGGCTTCAATATCCGCGTCGGGCGGAAGTTCTACGCCAACTTCGACTGCGTCTTTCTCGACTGCGCCCCCATCACGATCGGCGATGAGGTCATGCTCGCCCCGGGTGTCCATCTCTACACCGCGACGCACCCGATGGACCACGAAACGCGAGCTTCAGGCCTCGAGCTCGCCAAGCCCATCACCATCGGCAACCGCGTCTGGATCGGCGGCCGCTCGGTCATCCTCCCCGGCGTCACCATCGGCGATTTCGCTGTGATCGCCGCCGGCTCGGTCGTCTCGCGCGATGTCCCCGCCGGAGCCGTCGTTCGCGGCGTGCCCGCCCGCTGATCCGCTCCGCCCGACCACGCCGTCCCGTCCATCATCCGCCGCCCCTAACCTAAAGCATGTCCGTCCTCTCCAAGGCCCTCCGCTCCTTCC
>JBIKTT010000261.1:0-4450 GCA_044347925.1 Phycisphaerales bacterium | reverse complement strand
GCGCCCGGCCGCCCCCCCCCGCGCGCCCCCCGCGCGCCGCGCTCCATGGCGGATCGTCGGAGCGCATGATACCCGGAGGGTGGCGTGTGATCGGTTCCCGACGTGCCCGCTTCTGTTTCCGAAGACCCCCCTTCGTTCGTCGAAACGCCCGCTTCGGTTCCCGAAGCGCGGCGTTCGATGACCGAATCGCCGTGCGGTCATCAACGCGAACGTCCGAGACCAGCGATTCATCGAACTCGACGCCGTACCTGGTGAGGATCGCTCGGAACTCGTCCTGGAACGACCGGGTGCGACGGTGCTCTTCCTGGGTCTCGATGTACCGCGTGAGCGCTTCGACCTGGCTTTCGCCGATCGTGAACGCGCCGTAACCCTCCTGCCACGCGAAGTCGGCGAACCCGGGGCCCTTGCTCTTGATCCATTTCGACGAGTCGCGTTTGAGGTGCATGAGCAGGTCGGAGACCGCGAGGGTCTTGGCGAGGGAGATCAGCAGGTGGACGTGGTCTTGAGCGCCGCCGATCGTGAGCGCGGGCGAGGCGTGGTTGCGGGCGATGCCGCCGAGGTACCTGTGACGTTCGGGCGCGATCTCGCTCGTGATGAGCGGCTCGCGGTTCTTGGTCGAATAGATCACGTGAACCAAAAGCCGTGTGAGGGTTTGGGCCATGCGGGCAGTCTACCTCGTGCCATCGCGAGGAACCATCCGACCCCTGCGGGGTCGCGTGTCGCTGCCGGACTCTACCGGGGGCGATGCCCCCGGCTACTTTCTGCCAGCCCTGCGGGCTGAAAGGCATGGGCCTTTCTTTGTCCTTTGGGCCCATTTGGCCCTTTGGCCATTTGCCCCTTTGGCCATTTCCCGTGCCTCACGGACACCCCACCTCAAACGCTTCCACAAACCCGTCGTAGTCGAAGAAGTCGATGAACCCGTCGCGGTTGAAATCCGCGAAGGGGGCTCCGGTCTCGTAGGCCTCGACGTACCCGTCGTAGTCGAAGAAGTCGACAAACCCGTCGGCGTTGAAGTCCGCGCGGCACGCCGCGTCGATCCGGGCCGTCGCGGTGGTCGAGAGGCCGTGGGCGTCGGTCACGGTGTACTGGAAGAGCCAGAAGAAGACATCGCCGACATCACCGTGCCCTTCGATGCGGGCCTGGCTCTGGCAGTCGAAGATCGGGGGCTCGGGGTGGGCGTGGTCGTCGTGGCGGAGGATGACATCCCACCGGCAGGAGAGCTGGGCCGGCGGGTGCTCGGCGTCGTTCACGGTCGCGAGAAGCGGGATCTGCTGCGGGGCGGTGTCGTTGAAGACCGAGCCGTCGACCGGGCTCACGATCTGGATGACGGGGGGCGTGTTGTTGGGGGAGATGATCGTCGTCGCCGCTCCGACCTGCCCGAGGCCGTCGATGACGTAGAGGACGGGGTCAAACCGCTGCGGGGCCGTGTTGTTCAGCGGCTGGGCCAGCACGCGGAGCTCGGCCGCCGAGATGAAGTTGGCCGAGCCGCCGGGGTTGCCGCGGAGGCGGATCCCCGTGCCCGTCCGCGCGTCAAAGCTCACGAGGAAGGCTTCGAAGTTGACGCCGTTGTTGCCGAAGTAGGACGGACGGAAGACAAGGCCCGGGGCCTGCCGCCAGACGCCGTCGGTCCCGCGAACTTCGACCCGCCGCGAATCAAACCAGCCCCCGTCGAAGAAGTGGATCCCTTCCTGGAAGATCAGGCCCGTGAACGTCCACGCCTGCGGGAAGGTCCAGCCAATCCAGTCGTCCCCGCTGCCGTCGGGCGTGTTCTGGTCGCCGAAGTGGAAGGTGTCGTACTGAAGGAAGCTGTTGTTGCCGCCGACGGGCGGGTAGTAGCCGTCGCGGAGGATCTCGGGGTCGCGGTTGCCGCCCCCCTGCGGGCCCGGGGGCGAAAACTCGTTGACGCGGGCGATGAAGGTGCCGCTCGCGGTGATGTCGCGGGCGCCGGTGTAGGTGTGCGTGGGGTTGGCTTCGGTGCTGAAGGAGCCGTCGCCGAAATCCCAGAAGTAGGACACCGGCAGGCCCTCGGGGTCGCGGCTTCCGGCGCTCGAGAACGTCACGGTGAGGGGGAGAGGGCCGAAGCGCGGCGTCGCGGCGATGGCCGCGACGGGCGGGCCGTCCGTGCCGTAGGAGATCCGCCGGAGGTTCGCGTTGCCGACCTGGTCGTAGGCGATGTAATAAAGCCAGCCGTCGGGGCTCTGGGCGAGACAGACGACCGAGCCCGCGGTGCTCTGGAAGGTGCGCGTGTCGACAAGGCGGTCGGCGGCGTCGAAGGTCATCGCGAGGATCCGCCCGCCGACAAAGTCCGCCGCGTAGTACCGGTCGCGCCACTCTGTGGGGAAGGAGCCGCCTGTTCCGCCGCTGTTGACCCAGACGCCGCCCGTGACCGAGTCCCCCGGGAACGCGACCCCCGCGACGGGCGAGCCCGGCGCGGTGATGTCGATCTCGGCGGCGTTGTTGCCGCTATAGATGCCCACGCGAGTGGCTCCGCCGTGGCCGTACTCCATCACCGGACGCGTGTGCTCGAAGCGCGGGATGCTCGCGGGGACCTGCAAGCCCGGGTTGCACGGGTTCGGCCACGACGGGGCCGCGAGTGTGTCCTGCACGATCAGGTCGCGGAAGCGGAAGTACTGGTCGGCGCACTGGGCCGGGAAGAGCGGGTTAAGGG
This sequence comes from Phycisphaerales bacterium, assembly GCA_044347925.1. GTDB lineage: Bacteria > Planctomycetota > Phycisphaerae > Phycisphaerales > UBA1924 > UBA2396. The sequence goes on along the minus strand of JBIKTT010000261.1, from coordinate 1,782 downwards.
CGCTGCGATTGAACGGAGAAGCCGCGACGTACCCGACCGTGGATGGAGTCAGGCCTTCAAAGAGCGGCCAGCCGCAGTTCTGCCCCCCGCTCCGGATGACGTTGATCTCTTCGCGCAGGAACCACCCCACATCGCCGACGTAGAGCGTGCCCGGCCCCGCGCCGCTCCCGCCCGTGCCCGGACGCACGCTCCAGCGGAAGGGATTGCGGAACCCAAGAGCCCAGACGCGGGAGCGGGCCGAACGCGGGCTCGCCGCGTTGTAGTACGGGTTGCCCGGGAGGCCGTTGCCGGTGGTCGGATCGATCCGCAGGATCTTGCCCGCGAGCGAATCGGGGAGCTGTGACCGGAACGCGCCGACGTTCTCCGCTTGCGTGATGATGCCGTCCGCGAGCGCGGTGTTGCTCGAGCCGTTCCGCGGCCCGCCGTTGTCGACCTCCTCGTAGCTCGCGCCGTCCCCCGCGCCCACGAGCAGCGAGCCGTCGCCTCCGAACGCGACCGTGCCGATGTGGTGCGACTGGTGCGCGCACGGGATGCCCGTCGACATCGTCTCGCCGATGAGCACGAGGCGCGTGTCCGCGTGCGCGTGAAGCTGGCCGTTGTGCTCCTCGCAGGTGTACCGCGTGAGGCGGCCGATCGTGTCGCGGAAGTACTCGTCGGTCGTCGGGCTGTACTGCGGCGTGCCGAAGTAACGAAGGTGGTGGTAGTCGACGGTGTAGAGCAGGTAGATGTGCCCGTTGGTCGCGAAGTTCGGGTCCAGCGCGAAACCGAGCAGGCCAAGGTCGCGCCAGTCGCCAACTTCCTGCGAGATGTCGATCACCGGCTCGGGATCGCGGACGCCGTTGACCACGCGCCAGACGCGACCGCCCTTCTCCCAGACGAAAGCTTTGCCAGTCGCGTCGAACGTGACGCCGACGGCCTGGTTCCATCCGCCGACAACGATCTGGTCGACGAACCCGGGGGGCACGTCCGCGACGGCGGGCATTCCACAGGCCAACGCCGCGCTCAGGCAAACAACGCTTCGAATTCTCATCGCACACTCCGGGTGGGCACTCGCCCGCGTCGTCAGCATACCCGAAGCGGGGCATTCCACGAACAAAAAGCGATTCCGACCGGCCACATCATGGTCCGTGAAACGCTCACTTCGAATTGGAACCGTGTTTCAAGCCGCGGTCGGGCCTTTAGGCTCGTCAAGCTTGGGATCCGCCCGCATGAAGAGCGGCTCACCCTTCTTGATCTCGCTTCCCGGCTGAAGCCGGTGTTCACCGCCGAACGCCGCCAGATCGACGAGTTTGGTGCCGGGCTTCGGAGCACAGCCCCAGAGCGCCCAGAACTCGGCCATCTTCGTCGGCATGGCGGGGCTGAGCAGGACCGAAGCCACGCGGATCGCTTCCGCGCAGTTGTAGAGGATCAGGCCCAGGCGATCCTTGAGCGCGGGGTTTGCCTCCACCTGCTTGGCGAGCTTGAACGGAGCCGTTTCGTTGATGTAGAGGTCGACCGAGCGGATGATCGCGATGGCGGCCGAAAGAGCTTCGGAGACATCGACGTACCCGACCGCGCGGAGGACGTTCTCGGTGGCCGTGGCGCAGATGCTGCCTCCCGGCCAGTCGTGCCCGGTCCACATCTCGCCCTCGGGCGTGGGGACGGGCTCAGGGACGACCCCGCCGAAGTACTTCTCGATCATGTTGCCCACGCGGCTCGCGCAGTTGCCGAAGCTGTTGGCGAGGTCGGTGTTGTACACCTCGACGAACTTCGCGTAGCTGAAGTCCGCGTCGGTGTTCCCCG
>JBIKTT010000260.1:0-4461 GCA_044347925.1 Phycisphaerales bacterium | reverse complement strand
GCGTCGGTGTCGATCGCCGTCGTGCGGGCCGCCGTCGTGCCTTTGGTGCGGACGGGGATGAGGGTGTTCCTGAGGGCGTCCCCCGCGATCGAGCCCAAAGCTCCACCAGGCAGCTTGAGCTTCTCGAGGGCGAGGGCCCCCGCCGGGAAGTACGTGACGAAGTCGATCTCGCCCGTCGCGAGGTTCATCGTGCCGTCCATCTGCACCGTGAACTCACCCACCGGGACGGACCAGCGCTGCAAGCGTGCGATGCCGGACTTGATGTTGACGGTCATCGGCGCGAGCTTCTGCCCCGCGCGGCCCGAAGCGTTCCCCTTGGTCGCCGCCAGGATCGGCCCGGCCACGATGTCCGCGAAGTCGCCCGCGATCTCGAAGGTCACCTCGCCCGGGTCGATCTGGAAGTCGCCGTCGAGCTTGGTCAGATCGTTCGAGAGCGGCACCTTGAGGTTGGAGCCCGTGATCATCGCCGGGCGGTCCTTGGCGGACTTCTCCACCTTGCCAAAGAGCGGCAGGCCCTTGACCACGCGGTTGGACAGCGCCTGCGTCACCTCCGTCACGCCGATCTTCATCGGCTGGGTGGGCGTGTTGACGAAGAGCCCGTTCTCGACCGTGCCCGCGAGGTCGAACGACGCCCGCGAGCTGGTCGCCATCGCGGACAGTGCCCCGCCCTGCTTGCCGAACTTGTTGGCGTCGACCTTGATCGTCGTCACCGGCCCCAAAGCCTCGACGAGCAGGCCGTCCTTGGCCGCGAGCGTGTCGAGCACGATCGTCGGCACCGCGGGAAGGTCGCCCACCGCCGTCACGCGGGCGGTTTCGGCGTTGAAGTTGCCCTTGGCGTCGACGTAATCCGTGAGCACGCCGGGGAGCTTGACGTTGGCGACCGGAGCGGCCGCGCCCGCCTGCGCTTCGGCGACGGCGACGTTGAACGTGAGGCCGCCGTCGGTCCGCTCGGTCGAGAGCGAGAGGCCCGTGAGCTTGGTCGCGGTGCCGTCCTTGGCGGTGAGGTTGATCCCCGGCGAGGTGATGCCGGCGGCGAGGTCGAAGATGCCGGGCTTGAGCGGGCCGACGCCGTCGCCGGGCGCGGTGCTCCGGGAGAATGTGGCTTTGCGGAGGTTGACCGAGACGGTGGTCGGCTGCGTCAAGCGGACCGACGCGGGCTCGGCAGGCTTGCCCGCGACCGGCGCGGGCGTCATGAAGAGGTTGGCGAACGCGGGATCGACCGACCAGTTGATCGTCGCGGGCTCGGTCACGGTGATCCGATCGGCGAGCACATCAACCTTGATGGGCGAAGCCGTCGAGAGGCGGGGCGAAGCGATGCCCATCTCGGCTCGGATCGCCGCTTTGGCGAGGTTGCCGTCCGGGGGCGGCGTCAGCGCCACGCGCGATTCGAGCGAAGCCGTGTCTCCCAGCGCCCCCGTCGCGTACCCGGGCTTTCCCGCGAGGTCGTCGAGGAAGACCGTCGCGAGGTTGCGGATGGCGGCGGAGACGTTCATCGTGCCCGCGAGCTTGTGATCGGAGATCTCACCCTCGGCCGAAGCCGCGATGGCACCGACGTCGCTGACGCCGCCCGCTCCCCCCACCCCGCCCCCCGCCTGCGAGCGGATCGCCGTGCCGGTGAGCGAGGCTTTGAGGAGGCCGCGGCCCCCGGGCGTGCCCATCGCGATCTGGAACGGAAGCGTCGCGGAGCCCTTGAGGCCCTTGACGCCGACTGTCCCGAGCGCGGGCTGGCCGGGCTTGGGCGCGATGCGGACAAGCACCTGCTCGGACGCGCTGAGCGTCGCAACGAGATCGCCGCGCACCGCCGACAGGTTCGGTGAGAGGCTCCCTTCCACCATCGGGATGGTGATCGGCTCGACCGCGAACGTCAGCGTCGCCGGCGCGACAAGCTCGGGCAGGTCCGCCGGGTTCTTGCCAAGCCGCGTCAGGATGCCCCGCTGCGATTCGGGCGTGAGCGTGCTGCGAGCGGAAACCTCGGTGAGCTTGACCGACTCCGGCAGGACGGTCCCCTGGAGGTTCGCGCCAAATCGGTCGGCCGCGACGGAACCGCTGAGCGTGAGGCCCTTTCCGGCGGCCTGCGAAGTCGTCAGCTTGACGGTCACGGTGTCGCCGATGGCATCGCGGGCGATCGATTCGAGATCGGCCGACGTGAGCGGGGCGGGTGCCGCATCAAGCTTGCCGCTGGGGTCGGGAACCGCCGGCGCCGGCGTCGGGGCGAACCGGGCGAGGGAGGTCGGCAACCCCTTGATCTCAAGGTTCGCGATCGTGCTCAGGAGCGCCCCGGTGTTCACCGGCTTGGCCGGGTCGTCGGTCAAAAGCCCCGGGACCGAAGCGTCGGCGGTGAGCGTGAATTCCTTCCCGCGTTCCACCATCGTGCCGCGAGACGAGATGGTGAGCGGCTTGCCCGGCGCGAGGGTCGCTGTCGTCTCGATGGCTCGCAGCTCGACCGGGCTCGACCCGTCCTTGGGCGCAACCGCCCAGTTCGTCGCGCTGACCACGACGCTTCCCGAAGCTTTCGACAGCTCGGGCGAGTTGTCCGCTCGGAGCGGGACCGCGAGGTCCTTCACCGAGAAGAGCGCACGCCCGGAGGGAGCAAGCGTCACCGGTACGCTCGCCGGCAGGAAAGCGGCGAGCATGCGAGCACCGCTCGTCGTGCTTGCGGTCAGACCTTCGCCGCGCGTCCGGAGCATCCCGGGCTCGAGAGCGAACTGGCCCGCGGCTTTCAGATGCTCGCTGACGATACCGATCTCAAGGTCGGCGGGCGGGAAGGGTCCGTTCTGAGCGCCCGAGCCCTGCTTGGCCGTGAGTCGCAGGTCCAGCGTGGGTCCGAGGTCGCGGTTGAGGTCGATGGGAAGGTTCTTGAGGAAAGGCTGAAGGATCGCCGTCGCGATCCCCGTGACCATCGCTTTGCCCGCGAACCCGGCGGGGATGGTCTTGATCGGAGCGCCGGAAGCGTCGAGCACCGACCCGGTCGAGAAGTCGATGTCGACAACGCCCGCGGGCTTGCCGTCGATCGTCGCTCGCGTCGCGGCTTTGATCGATGCCCCCTTCGCCAAGTCATCCGAGGACACGCTCGCGGACATAGGAGCGACCTCGAACGCGGCGGGCTTCTGTCCGGGCGAGGTCACGGTTCCCTTCACCGCGCTGGTGGAAGCGGTGATCGTCGCGGAGGTGCCGCGGAGGTCGAGCGCCCCGCCGCGGGGCAGCGGCGCTGAAAGCGAAGCGACGTTGATCGTCACGTCCGGCAGCGCGGCGAGCGTCGTGGGCGCGTCCGGCGCCGGACGCGTCAGCGCCGCCGCTTGCGGCGCAAGGCCCGCCAGCGCCCGCCCGCTGACCGTGATCTCCGCGGGAGATGTGAGCATGATCTTCCCGTCGCGGGTGGCGACGTCGGCTTTGGCTTTCGCATTGGCGGACGTGAACGTCAAGCCGCCCTCGGCTTGCTGGGTGCCGCCTTTGCCCTTGATGGAGACGGCGACGGTTTCGCCGAGGGCCGAGAGATCGATACCTTCGGGGGCGAAAGCCGCGAGCAGGGAGGTGGGGAAGTTGCCGATGTCGACCGAGACGTCGCCCTTGGGCTTGTCGGTGTCGAGCAGGAGCTTGCCGCTGGCTTCGCTCCAGGATTCAAGGTTGATCGTGGCGGCGATGTCGCCGCTGGGGCCCGAAGCCGGCTCGGCTTTCCCGCGAACGGTGGCTTTCAGGGGCTCACCGGCCGCGATCTCGGCGGTGACCTTCAGGTCGCTGAGCTTGGCGGACTGTTTCGGGTTGGCTTCGTCGGTGTAGGCGACATCGAAATCGCCCTCGAACTTGATCGCCAGGCCCGGGGGAAGGGAGGGGGGCTTGGTTTCGCCCGCTGTCGCCGCTTTGCCGGGCGCACTGTCGGACTTGAACGCCCGCTGAAGGTTGGTGGAGCCGTCCGCCGCTCGCACGATGTTGGCGGACCCCGTGATCCGCACCTTGCCGAGATCCCTGCTTCCGAAAATGAGACCAAAGAGCCCGACGTCGGTCGTGGCTTGGAACGACGCGATCTCCTTGCCCTTGTCATCGACGATGATCGTCTTGCCGAGGGTCTGACCGGAGAACCAGCCGAACGAAGCGGACTCGATCGTGACCTTCCCCTTGACGGGGACGAATCCGGGCCCCACGGACGGAGCGAGCCAGCCGGCCACGCTCGGCGCGGCGGCGACGACGACGCCCAGCGCGACCCCGCTTCCCACCACCCAGGTGACCCAGCGACGACGCTTTGGTTTGGGTTCGGGAGCTTTGGTCCAGACGGCCGGCTGCTCGGCGTCGGTCTGTGTCAGCGGTTTGGACGGATCGGCGGGCTTGTCCACGCCCCAGAAATCGCCGGGTTGCCCGGTGTTGTTGCTCATGAAGGTTCTCCGGGCGAGCGAACCTGGCCGCCCCCAATTTCTACGCATGCTCGACGGGGGATCTACCCCGCGCGGCTTGGAAGAGTTCTAAGGA
>JBIKTT010000259.1:0-4463 GCA_044347925.1 Phycisphaerales bacterium | reverse complement strand
GGGCCCAGCCCGATCAGGTCGTTCTCCTTGATGGGCAGCGCCTGCTCGGCCGGAAGCCGCACGCCGTTGAGGCTCGTCCCGTGCCGGCTGCCCAGATCGCTCATCAGCCACGTGTCTGCGGCGAGCCAGAACTGGGCGTGCCGCCGCGAGACCGTCTCGTCCAAAAGCCGGATGTCCGCGGCGTTCCCGCGGCCGACCACGTGCGTCTTGGCCGACGTCACAACGATCGGCTCGACCTGGGGGCCGGCCAGCACGTCCAGCCTGATGGTTTTGACCTGCGTGGTGGCCATGTTCGGACCAGTGTACCCCCTTTGGCCCACCCACCGCATGCCGATATCCTCTCGGCATGCCCACGCCCTCGCCCGCCAGCGATCTTGCCCGCCGCCTCCGATCCAAAGAGGCGCTCATCGCCGTGGTCGGCCTTGGGTACGTCGGTCTGCCGCTCCTCGCCGCGTTCCACGCCGCCGGCCACAGGGTCCTGGGCTTTGACACCGACCCGGCCAAGCCCGAGCAGCTCCGCCAGGGCACCCACTACCTCCCCCACCTCGGGCCGGACCTCGCGGCTTCCTTCGCCCAAAGCCCTCGTTTCCAAGCCACCACCGACCCCGCCGCTCTTGTCCAGGCCGACGCCATCGTCGTCTGCGTCCCGACCCCCCTGGGCCCCCACGGCGAACCCGACCTCTCCTACGTCCTGTCCACCGCCGAGATGATCGGCAAGCACGGCCGCTCGCCCGCTTCCGGACCCCTGCTCGTCGTGCTTGAGTCCACCAGTTATCCCGGGACCACCCGCGACGACATGCTCCCGGCGATCCTGCGGTCTTCACAGACGCCGCGGACGCCCGGACAGGACCTGCTCATTGCGTTCAGCCCCGAACGCGAGAACCCCGGCTCCACGACGCACACCACACGAACCATCCCCAAGCTCGTCGGCGGCATCGACGACGCTTCCCGCGACGCGGCGGTCGCTCTCTACGAGGGCACGATCGAGCGGGTGATCCCCGTCTCCTCCGCCGAGGTCGCGGAAGCCGCCAAGGTCTTCGAGAACATCTTCCGCGCCGTCAACATCGCCCTCGCCAACGAGATGAAGACCATCCTCGACGCCATGAACATCAACGTCTGGGAGGTGATCCAAGCCGCCGCGACCAAGCCCTTCGGCTTCATGCCCTTCTACCCCGGCCCCGGGCTGGGCGGCCACTGCATCCCCATCGATCCCTATTACCTCGCGTGGAAAGCCCGCGAAGCCAAGGTTCCCGCCCGCTTCATCGAACTCGCCGGCGAGATCAACACCGCGATGCCCCACGCCGTCGTCGAGCGCACCGTCCGCGCCCTCAACGACCGCGGCGTCGCCGCCAGGGGCGCCCGCGTCCTCGTCCTCGGCCTCGCGTACAAGCCCGACATCGCCGACGTCCGCGAAAGCCCGAGCTTCGAGCTCATCGAAGGCCTCATGGACCGCGGTGTGCTCGCGGACTATTCCGACCCCTTCGTCCCCCGCACCTGGAAGATGAGGAAGTACGACCTCAACAAATCGAGCGTGCCCCTGACACCCGTATCGATCGCTTCGTACGACGCCGTGCTCATTTCGACCAACCACTCCGCGTTTGACTACGCATCGCTCGCCGAGCATGCCAAACTGGTGATCGACACGCGCAACGCCATGGCCGGGTTCGCCCGGGCCATGGGCTCCCGCCTCGTCCGGGCCTGATTTCCAAGCTCGGGCGCTCGGTTCCGGCCACCGGGGTTCCGCAACCGGCTCCCGCGTCGTGGCCCGTGCGCCGACCTACCATGGTGCTTGAATATGAACGACATCAACGTGACGGGTCCCGACGGGCAACGCGGGGCTGAATCCTCAACGGTTTCCGCCGATTCGACGCCCCCCAGCCGCCCCACCGAGCTCAAAGCTTCGGACATCTTCGCCAACGACAACACCTTCGCCGAGCTCGGCCTGCGTGCCAGCGTGCTCAAGGGCATCGAAGCCATGGGCTTTACCAAGCCCACGCACATCCAGGCCCAGCTCATCCCGCCGATCCTGACCGGCCGCGACGTCCTCGGCCAGGCCAAGACCGGCTCGGGTAAGACCGCGTCCTTCGCCCTCCCGCTGATCCACATGTGCTCCAAAGAGGGCCAGTTCCAAGCGGTCGTCCTCTCCCCGACGCGCGAGCTCGCGATTCAGATCACCGCCGAGATCAATGAGATCGCCCAGTTCACCCCCATCCGCGCCGTCACCGTCTTCGGCGGCCAGGCGATCCACGCGCAGGCCAAGAAGCTCCAGGGCTCGGCCCAGATCATCGTCGCCACCCCCGGCCGCCTCATGGACATGAAGGAGCGCGGCCTCGTCAACTTCGACACCACGCGGTTCGTCGTCCTCGACGAAGTCGACCGCATGCTCGACATCGGGTTCCGCGACGACATCAAGAAGATCCTCGACATGACGCCGCCCACGCGTCAGACCATCGTCGTCAGCGCCACCATCTCCGGCGAGATCGAACGCCTCGCCCGCAAGTACATGAAGGACCCGCAGAAGATCGAGACCGCCGCGGGAAGCCTCACCGTCTCGATGGTCGAGCAGCACTACATCACCGTCGACGGCTGGGACAAGGAACGCCTCCTCGTCCACCTCCTCACGCACGAGGAGCCCGCTCTCACCGTTGTCTTCTGCAAGCTCAAACGCACCGTCGACAAGCTCGCTCGCAAGCTCGAACAGGCCAAGATCGACGTCCACGCCATCCACGGCGACATGCCCCAGGGCAAACGCAACCGCGTCATGGAGCACCTGCGCTCCGGCAAGCTCGCGGTGCTCGTGGCTTCCGACCTCGCCGCCCGCGGCATCGACGTTGACGACATCTCGCACGTCATCAACTACGACCTTCCCGAAGACCCCGAGGTCTACGTCCACCGCATCGGCCGCACCGCGCGAGCCGGCCGCAAGGGCGTCGCTTGGGCTTTCGTCACCCCCGGCCAAGGCAAGCTCCTCAGCCAGGTCGAGGATCTGATCAACATCATGATCCCCAAGATCGAATACCCCGACTTCAAGCCAAGCCCGCGCCCCGACGGCTACCGCGACCCCGACGACCGCCACGCCGGCGGCGGCCTCACCCTCGCCAACCCCATCGGCATCAAGCCCCCCGCTCCCGCCGGCCCGCGTCAGACGCGTTTGGAAGCTTCCGTCAACATGGAAGTCCCCAAAGCCCCCGACGCCACCAAGTTCCCCGGCGGCATCGTCCCCACGGCCCTCCCGCCCAACCGGATGTTCGGGAAGCTCAAGGGACGCAAGCGCTGATCACGCTCGATTCCGTGTAGCAACCTCCCCGCTCAGCCCTCCGGGCCCGGGGCCCCATCCAGACTTGGGCGCGGGTCCATCGACATTGGTTGCCGGATTCCGGCAACCCGCCGGACCGCACGACCGAACCCCATTGGCTGGGGCGCATCGATCGCCCCCGATGAGCGTCCCCGATGAGCCAAACCCCGACGATTGGCGCCCTTGGATACCGCATCGCTTCCGTGGTCTGCCTGGCGGGCGCTTGCGCCGGCACAAGCTTGGCACAGGGTCCAACGATCCAGGTCCGGACACTCGCTCACCTGCAGGGAGCGTCCGGACCAGCCGACTCAGCCCTGCCCACCGCTCCGGGGGTCACGCTCATCCGCGGCGCCCGCACCGGTCCCCAAACCGTGGTCCTCAGCACCAGCGACTCCCGGGTCTTCGTCGCCGACGGCGACGCGGTCCGGGAGATCATGATCGCCGGAACCCAGATTCCCGGCCAAACTCCCGGCTTGGTCTGGCGCGGCCGCGTCGAAGCGGATTTCTGGCCGATGACCGACGGCGGGTCCTTCGCCGCCCTCGCTTCGGGTCCTGGCATCGGCGATGCTCCGGCCCTTGTGACCTTCTTCGGCGACTTTGAGCATCCTTTTTCCGTGGATGTCACCCGTTCGCGAAGCGTGCGCACCACGCGGTCCGGCCTGCGATTCGTCGGCAGCGCGATCGATTGGGTCCGAATCGCCACGGCCGCCGGATCCGAGGTGTCACTGATCCCCACGAGCTATGTGCCCACCGGCGCGACCGGCCCGGGAACACCCTCCGCCGCACGCGCGCGCCTGAACAACGCCGGATCGGTCGCGATGGTGTTGAACGCGCCGACCGTCATCGGCACGCGACCGTTCGCGCTCGTCGCGGATGCTCAGTCCATCGCCGTGCGAGCAATGGGCGCCGACTTCATCCAATCCGACCGAGGCACCATCCCGACCACGACCATGCTCGAAATCCGGTCCCAGCCCCTCTCGGACGGATCCATCGTTCTCGAGTCGCAAGCCGTCATCGCCAACGAATACGTCCCCATCGTCTGGATCTCGCGCCCGTCCGGGCCCGCTTCGGTGATCGCGATGGCGGGCGACCGCGCTCCGGGCACCGAGCCGGGCGTGACGTTCCGCCCCGTCGGCACGTTCAGCGTGCTCGCGGCAAGCCCCAACGG
>JBIKTT010000258.1:0-4468 GCA_044347925.1 Phycisphaerales bacterium | reverse complement strand
GTCATTCGCCGCCGAGTTCACCGCCGCTCCCAGGTTCTCCGCCGCCAACTGATCCTGAACCCGCGCCCGATACAGATCAAACCCGCCAACCCCGCCCGCTCGATCCGAAGCGAAGTACAAATAGTCCCCCGCCGGGCTCATCGCCGGCGCTCCCTCATCCGCCTCCGTGTTCAGCCACGCCGCCGCTTCCGCCGCTCCGGCCTTTCCCTCACGCACCTCCGCGCGGAACAGGTCATAATCCCGCCGCGTCCGATGCTCACGCACCGTCGCGCTCCATGTCTCATCGCTCGTCGCCGGCTCACCCGCTCCCGGCCGATTCGACGAGAACCAAAGCACGTCTCCCTCCGGCGACAGCGCCGGCCCGTACTCGTTCCACTTCGAGTTCACACCCTCGCCAAGATTGACCGCCTCGCCCCAGCCTTCACCGGCACGCTCCGCCGCCCACAGGTCGTACCCGCCCGCGCCCCCAGGCCGATCCGAGTAGAAGTAAAGCCGCTTCCCATCCGCCGAAAGCTCGGGCCCAAGCTCATCCTGCTTCGTGTTCACCGAAGCGATCGCTTCCGCCTCGCTCCACCCGCTCGTTGTCCGTCGAGCCATCCACAGATCCGCCGTCCCCCCCGGCTTGCCACGCACGAACACAAGCGTCATCCCGTCCGCGCTGTAGCGCGGCTCATACTCATCCGCCGACCCGCCCGCCGCTCCCGGCATCGGCTCCGCCGGCTTCCACAGGATCTCGCGCACCGGCGCCCCCTGCGCCGCCACCCGGATCGCTCCACCATCGGTCCACCATTCCGCTCCGCGCGTCCGCCACCCGGCCATCGCCACAAGCGTGACCGCCCCGACCACCCCAATCACCACCACCGTCGCAAGCTTCAGCTTGACGTTCATAGTTGCTCATCCTTCCGCGACCCACCGCGACGTTTCCGAAAACCTCACCGCAACCTCACCGAAGCGGGATCGTCTCGAGATACGGCTGCTGGATCCCCGCGCCCTTGCACACATCAAGCACCGAAGCCACGTTCGCGTACGGCGTGCTCCGATCCCCGCGCACGCTCACCTTCTGATCCGGATTCCCCGCCACCGCCGACTTCACGACCGCCCCAAGCTCCTCAAGCGTCACTTTCCGCCCCGAAACGTCTATCGCCCCGTCCGCCGCGATGTTCACAATCAGCTCGCGCATCGCCGCCGAGATCGGCCCCGACGAAGACGCGTACGGCAGCGCGATGCTCATCTCCCGCTGCGTCTGCGCCATGCTCGTCGCCAGCAGAAAGAAGATCAACAGGTTGAAAAGCACATCCACCATCGGCACAAAGTCAATGTGCAGGTCTGAAGCATCTCCTCCCGCCCCGTCGCTTCGAATCAGCATCGCACCCTCCTTCACACGCCCGCCGCCGGCACAAGCTCACCGTTCGACGCCGCATGCGCCACCGCCGGCACGGGCGCCGGCACCACCGCCGGAACAACCGGCACCGCCGCCACGACCCCATCCTCCTCACCCGCAAGCCACAGCGCCGCCGCGTTGTCCAGCGCCCCCGCCGCCGCATCGATCCGCGCCATCAGCCACTGAAACGCCAGAATCGCCGGAATGGCGACCACAAGCCCCGCCGCCGTCGCCGTCCACGCTTCGTGGATGCCCTGAGCAAGCCGCTCCGTCTTTCCAAGCGAGTCCGCCGACGCCGCCACCACCGTGAACGTCCGGATCATCCCGAACACCGTCCCCAGGAGCCCCAGCATCGTCGCCACCTGCGGCAACGACGAAAGCACACGCATCCGCTGACGCAGCTTCCGCATCTCCCGCTCCCCCGCGTCGCTCACCGCCTTCTCCTGCTCGGCTTTCGTCCCGTTTCTCGCCCGAATCGCCGCTCCGATCACCGCCGCAAGCGGGCTCTGATCCCCCGCACACCGCTCGAGCGCCCGCTTGGGATCACGCCTCAGCCCCATCAGTGCCTCAAGCAGCACCGGCGGCACCACCCGTGCCCGCCGCGTCAGCACCAGCCGCTCCACCACGATCGTCATCGCCGCAAGCGAGCAGATCGCAAGCGGAATCATGATGATCCCGCCCTTCATCGTCATGTCCCACACCGTCGACACAAACCCCGCTTCCGCCGCCGGCGCCGAAGCGAGAACCCGTAAAGCACCATCCATAGCGAACATCACCAACCTCCTTCAAACCGCCCGCGCCCCGTCACCATGTCACATTGTCACCTTTTCACCTTGTCACCGTGTCATCCACTCACCCAATCACCCACTCACGTCCCCCGCCCCGGCACCGGCGCCGTCACTCTCGGCGCCAGCCTCTCCTTCGCCATCCCCGCCCACGTCGTCCCCGGGAACCGCTTCACCACATCCTCGAACTGCCGCATCGCATCCTCGTTCCGCCCCATCTCCGCCAGACACCGCCCCGCTTCAAAGATCGCCGCCGCGCTCCACTCCGGATAGTCAAACAGCACATCCGTCTTCAAAAGCTCCGCCGAAGCCTGCTCATACTTCTTCTGCGCGTACAAGCACTCCCCGATCTGAAACTGCGCCCGCGCCGCCGTCGCCCCCTTGTGCTTCTCCACAACCTCGCGGTAATGCCCGATCGCCGCGTCGTGCTTCCCCTGGTTCTCCAGCGCCCACGCCACCCCGAACCGCGCCTGGAACCAAAGCTCCGACTTCGGCTCCATCTCCAGAAACGACGCATACGCCCGCTCGCTCGCCGCCCACTCCTGACACGCCGCCAGCGCATCGCCAAGCCGAAGCGTCGCCCCCGCCTTGACCGACCCAGCCTTCGCCGCCCCCGCCCGATCCGCCTTCACCGCCGCCGCAAACGCGTCCGATGCCGCTTTCGCTTGCCCCGTCGCAAGCAGCGCCTCCCCGTACAGCAAGTTCGCCGCCGCAAGCGACCCGCTCTTCGGATAGACCTTCGCGAAATCCTTCAGCGCCGCCGCCGCTTCCGACGCTTTCCCCTGCTTCAAAAGCGTCGCCGCCCTCAGATACGTCCCCCGCTCGCGGATCCCACCCGCCGCCTCCGCATCAAGCTTCTCCGCCGCCGTGACACCGCGCTCGATCAGCTCGATCGCCGCCGCATGCTTCTCCGCTTTGCTCTCAAGCTGAGCAAGATCCATCGCCGCATACGCCTCCACCCGCGTCGATCCCTCCGCAAGCACCGCCCGATACGCCTCCGCCGCCTCTACCACTTTCTCAAGCGACCGCAGCGCCAGCGCCCGCTCATAAAGCACGCCCGCCCGCTCCACCGCTCCAAGCTTCGTCAGGTCCCCGATCGCCTCAAACCGCTTGAGCGCCTCCTCGTGCTTCCCCTGCCGGTTCAGCGCAATCACCAGACTCGCCGCGGCCTCCCCCGCCCGCTCACCCTTCGGGTTCGCCTCAAGCATCGCCGTCAGCGCCCGCTCCGCTTCCGCATACTTCCCCGCCGCGAGCAGAGCCGAAGCCAGATCAAGCCCCGCCCCGCCATCACCCCCCGGCGCATTCGCCAGTTTCGCCAGGATCTTCGCCGCTTCCTCGTGCTTGCCCTGCCTCGAAGCGATCGTCGCCAGGTGCCGCTCCGCGTGCGCCTTGATCGCCGCATCCGCGTTCCCCGCAGCCGCCACCTGCCGCAGCGCCACTCCCGCCTCGTCAAGCTTCCCAAGCTCAATCAGCGACTGCCCCGCTTCGAACATCGCCTGTGTCGCCGCCGCCGAAGCCGGCGCCGCTTTGACGACCCGCTCGAACACCGGCACCGCTTCCACGAACCACCCCTGCCGCTGCATGCAGATCCCCTGCCGCAGCATCGCATCAACCTCCTCCGCCCCGCCCTCCTTCACGATCATCGCGAACCACGCTTCTCCCTTCGCCCACTCCCGCTCCGCAAAGCAAAGCTCACCAATCGCCATCAGCGCCGCCGACCGCACGCCCGCATCCTGCTCCACCTTCATCGCCACCGCCGCTTCCAGCGCCGCACGCCCCTCATCCCCGCTCCCCGTCTTGACAAGGCAAAGCCCGCGACGCACGCTCGCCCGCCACGCGTGCTTGCTCTCCTTGAACCCCTTCAGGAACGCTTCGTACGCCCCCAGCGCCTCCTTCATACGCCCCGCCGCGTACTCGTTCTCCGCGACAAGCAAGCCCGCCGACTCCGCGAGCCCCGCCCCCGGCTTCTTCCCCGCCACCGACACGCACAGGTCCAGGCTCTGCTCATACTTCCCAAGCCGGTGAGCACACCACGCCTCCGCGACCATCGCTTCCGCCGCGAGCGGGCTCGCTCCAAACTTCCCGCGCCACCGCCCCCACTCTTCGAGCGCCGCCGCATCCTTCCCCGCCCGCGAAAGCGCCGCCGCCCGGTCAAACAGCATGTCCGCCGCCAGTTCGCTCCCCGCAAACTTCGCCGCCGCAAGCCCAAGCCGCTCCGCCGCTTCCGCGTGCCGTCCCATGGCAGTCTCGCACTTCCCGGCCCAGTACGCCGCTTCCGCCGCCAGATTCGCCGCTTTCGACC
>JBIKTT010000257.1:0-4482 GCA_044347925.1 Phycisphaerales bacterium | reverse complement strand
GAGTCGGTCGTCGAGTCCGAAGCCGGGGGAATCGGGGTGCGATCCATTGCGATGACGCGGCGGGCCACCGCCCGAACGGTGCCATCGTCCGACACGCCGATCGCCGTCACGGAAACCGCGTGCGGGAACCCGCTTGAATCCGAATCCCAGCTATCAAACCACGCCGCGTTGTCCGTCGCCCGGATCGAAAGACTCACGAGGCCGTCCACCACCGGCGAAGCCACACCTCCCGCGTCGGAGTAATCGTCCACGCCCGGCTGCACACGCCGCCACAGAGAAGCCACGCCCGCCTCGCCGGAAAGCAGCTTGTACTGAACCTCCCGGTCCGCGCCCTCGGGCACGCCCTCGGACCCGCGGACCGAAACCAGCGATCGCGTGAAAAGCAGCAGACCGTCAGACTCGACCCCGCCCGAGGAACCCGAATCGGTCACCAAAACCCGGCACGCGGCCAGGTCACGATCGCGGATCACGGAGTGAAGATCCACGGCGATCCGACTGACAGCCGTCTCGGCCCGACGGAAGGCTTCGTGCCGCGCCGTCGCGCGATTCTTCCCGCGCACAAGCGTCGAGATCGCGGTCGTCGTGGCCCCCGCCACCACGGTGCCCACCACCACAGCGACGATGAGCTCGACGAGCGTGAACCCGCCGATCCGCCGCCGCAAGGTGCGCGAAAGAGGTCGCATCACTGCACCTCCCTTTCCGTCACCTGATCGGGCTGGCGAATGGGATCCGTGTCCTCACCCACGCGGGGAGCGATCAGCGTCTCCACGGACTCGGACCGCTCAACGCCGCCCGCGTCCCACGCCACCGTCGCACGCACAAGGTACGGTTCGCCGCCCGTCCCGCCGGAGAACGTCAGCCGATACCGATAGGTCTCAAACGGAGCTTCGCAGACGCCCTCGGTGCCGAACCGCGCCGCGTAATTGTCCGGTCCGCGGGCGAGCACGAGGTTGAGCTGCTCGTCGATAAGCATTGCGGCCGTCTGCATCTGCTCGCCCATCGACTGCGCCGTCACCGCGCGGGAAAGCAGATTCAGAAGCGTCACAACGACGATCCCCAGCAGAACCACGCCGACGACGATGTCGACCAGCGCGATCCCGCTCGCAAAGCGGCGATGTGGGCGGAGCTTCACCATGGTGTCTGGCTCGCTCCCTTCTTGTCTAGGTCGTCGGTGCGGGAGTACCTCGGCGTCGCGTTGTCGGTGAGTTCCGTCGCGGCGTACACCGCTTGCGACTCGTCGCCCGAAAGCTCAACGTGCCACGCGGCCTGCTTGTCGAACTCGAAAACCATGACGACCGACGGACGCGGGGCTCCGGCCGCGAACTCCACCCAAAGCTGCGACTGGTCGACGGGCAGGCCGCCCACCGTGGCCGCGCTCAGCTTGACGTGGTTCAGCCTGACCGGCAACGTCACCGGATCGGGCAGAAAGTCCCGCGCGGCGGCGAAATCCCCGGCATTGCCGCGAGCGCGGAGGGAGTAAAGCTCCATCCGGCCGTCGGCCGCGCTGTACCGGATGCCCAGACTCTGCGACGACAGCGCCGACCGGCTCGCGACCGTGCTCAGGAACGACGTGACCTGCCTGATCTCGTTCTCCGCGGCCCGACGCTCGTTCCCGAACATGCGAGGCACGATCGCCGCGGCCATCACGCCGAGAATGACCACCACGACGATCAGCTCGATCATCGTGAAAGCCCGACCGGGTTGGAGCCGTGTCCGACGCATGCGCTCGCTTTCCTCGTGTCCTTCCCGTGCTTACGGAGCGACGGTGTCCGCGTTCTCACCCTCGCCGCCCGGCTGACCGTCCAGCCCGAAACTGACGATGTCAAAGTCCACGTTCTTCTCGCCCGGCACGCGAAGCTCGAACTTCTTCCCCCAGGGGTCAAGCAGCATGTCGCGGTTCTGGACGTACGGACCCTTCCACTTGTCCTCGGTCACGTCGCTCGGACGGTCCATCAGGATCTCGATCGTCGACCCCTGCGGCGGCGTCCCGCAGTCGGCCATGTACGTGTTCATCGCCGAAGCCAGCGCCGCCGCGTTGCTCTTCGCCATCGCCGTCTTGCTCTGGCCGATGCGACTGATCAGACGCGGAGCCACAACCGCCGCGATCACGCCGATGATCACGATGATGACGATCACCTCGATGATCGTGAACGCCCGACCCGCACCGTTCCTCTTCCAGTTCTTCATCCGAGACTCTCCTGCATCTGCAGCAAAGGCAGCAGAATGGCCATCACGACAAATCCCACGACGCCCGCCAGCACGACCACAAGCAGCGGCGGCAGCGCCGTCATGAACAGCTTCACGCTCATCTCCGTCCGATCCTCGAACGCCCCCGCCGCCTGATTCAGCAACTGATCAAGCCGCCCCGACCGCTCGCCGAGGTTCACGATCTGCACCAGCATCGGCGGGAAGTACCCGCTCTTCTCCATCGGTTCCGCAAGCGTCTGGCCGCTCGACACCTGCTCGCACACGCGGTCGATCACGCTCTCCATCGCTTTGTTGCCAAGCGTCCCCTTCGTGATCCGCAGCGCCATCACCGCGGGAATCCCCGCGGACGTCAGCGTCCCCAGCGTCCGCGTGAACCGCGCCACCGCCACGTCACGCATCACCCGCCCGATCAGCGGAGCCTTGAGCAGCGTCCGGTCGAACTTCATCCGGAACGCCGGCTGACGATAAAGCCAAGCCGCTCCGTACCCCGCCGCGATCGCCGCCGGAATGATCGCCCACCAGTACGTGCCGAAGAACTCCGCCACGCCCTGCACCACTCGCGTCGGCCACGGCAGCGAAGCCAGCGACTGGCCACCCAGATTCTTCACCACCTTCGGAACAATCACCGTCACGATCACAAGCACCGCGATCGAGATCAGCCCTGCGAGGATCATCGGGTAAAGCGTCGCCGCAAGCACGCTCCGACGCAGCTTCAGGTCGCGGTCGAGCAGATCCGCCGCCTGCATGAGCACCGTGTCCAGCTTGCCCGAAGCATCGCCCGCACGCATGAGGTTGATCGTGAGGTCATTAAAGCTCCGCCCCTCCGCCGCGCACGCGTCCGCGAGGCTCTTGCCCTCCTCGATCCGCGCGATCACGCGATCGAGAATCGCCTTCTGCTTGGGCTTGCGGCCCGACCTTGCGATCGTCCGCAGCGCCTGCACCATCGGCAGCCCCGCCGAAATCGCGGTCGCAAGCTCGCGGATCAGCATCGCCAGATCCGCCAGCGCCATCCGCCCGCCGCTGGCACGAGGAGCCGTCGCTACCGCCTGCCCTTCCGCCGGCGCCGCGATCACCGCTCCATTCTCCGCGAGCGCCTCGATCTTGACCGGCGTCACCCCGCGCGACCGGAGCGTGCGGATCGCGCCCGCGCGATCCGGCGCATCGATCGTCGCCGTGCCGCCGCCGCCCGCAGCCCCCCCCGCCATGGTGTAACGGAACGTCGCCACTTACTCGGCCCCCTCGTCGGTGTCCTGCGTCGCGCGGAAAACCTCCGCCAGCGTCGTCATCCCCGAAGCCGCTTTGATCAGCCCGTCGCGACGCATCGTCACAAAATGCTCCGGAGCCGTCTTCGAAAGTTCGTGCGCCGGCAGACGCTTCCCGATCCCCGCCCTGAACGCCGGATTCGCCGTGAACAGTTCACAGAACGCCACGCGACGGCTATACCCCGTCCCGTCGCACTTCTCGCACCCCGCGCCCTTGTACGCCATCCCGCCCGCGAACATCGCAAGCTCGCTCTCGCTCAGACGCTGCCTCGCTTCTTCCGGAAGCGGTGTCTGCGTGACGCAATGCGGACAGATGCGGCGACCAAGCCGCTGCCCCAGCACGCCTTCAATCACGCTCGCCAACAGGAACGGCTCGATCCCCATGTCAAGCATGCGTCCCGGAGCCGCCGCCGCGTTGTTCGTGTGAAGCGTCGAGAAAATCATGTGCCCCGTCAGCGCCGCTCGCACCGCGATCTCCGCCGTCTCTCCGTCGCGGATCTCGCCCACCATCACGATGTCCGGATCCTGCCGCAAGATCGACCGCAAGCCCGTCGCAAAGCTCAAGCCCCGCTTGGGATTCACCGGGATCTGATTCACCCCGCCAAGTTCATACTCCACCGGGTCCTCGATCGTGATGATCTTCTTCGTCGAGTCCGTCACCATCGAAAGACAGGTGTAAAGCGTCGTCGTCTTGCCGCTTCCCGTCGGCCCCGTCACCAGGAACATCCCGTGCGGCACGTTGATCACGCGAGCGATCTCCGCCCGGTCCTGATCCCGCAAGCCCAGACTCTTGAGGTCCAGCCGGATGCTCTCCTTGTCCAGGATTCGCATCACCACGCTCTCGCCATAAAGCGTCGGCACCGTCGACACGCGAAGGTCGATCTTCCGCCCCTCGTACCTCAGCGTGATGTGCCCGTCCTGAGGCACGTACCGCTCCGCGATGTTCATCCCCGACATGATCTTGATGCGGCTCGTGATTGCCGGCTGAAGCTGCTTCGGCGGCGCGCTCTGC
>JBIKTT010000256.1:0-4487 GCA_044347925.1 Phycisphaerales bacterium | reverse complement strand
GCTCGACGAGGATCTCGGTTGGGAACTTCTCCGACATGCCCTCGATGCGGGCGGAGGTGTAGAGCGGGCGGCCGCTGGGCAGGATGATCGGTTTGCCGTCGGGGCCCTTGATGGGGTCGCCGGTCGTCAGTGGCTTGGTCTCGCCGGTGGTGACATCGGCGGCGTAGACGCGGAAGTTCTCGTTGCCGCCGGTGTCCTGCACGTAGATGATGTGCTTGCCGGTATACGACCAGAAGTAGTTCGTGATGCCGCGGAGCTTGTCCGCGGTGACCGCTTTGGCTTTGGTCAGGTCGTCGGCGGGAGCGACGAAGACGTTGAGCACACCCCCCACCGCCGAGCAGTAGGAGATGTACCGGCCGTCGTGGCTGATCTGCGGGTTGGCCCGCTCGGGGTTGCCGAAGAGGACCTCACGCGGAAGCAGGGGCGCCTCCGGACCGGTCACCGCCTGGGAAACCGGGGACAGCCCGGACGAAAGTGCGAGCAAAGCCGCAACAGACAGCATGGATTTCATCGACGAGGTCTCCAAAAGAAGCGGCGAGAGCCGGTGCGGCCCCGCGTCACCGATCATAACCCGTGCATACCGGACCGCCACCGTTCCGGTTTCGCCGACGCGGAAACCCGCGAATCCACCGGTCAGCGGATGAAAATCGCCCAGTGAAGGACCAGCACGGGCAGCAGGACGAGCACCGCCCGACCGAGGTACCCGAAGAAGCTCGGCATCTTCACGCCGGCGGATTCGGCGATGGCTTTGACCATGAAATTGGGCCCGTTTCCGATGTAGGTCATCGCTCCGAAGAAGACCGCGGCGGTCGAAATGGCGTGGAGGGTGATGGCGCCCTCGGGCCGGGCGAGGAAGGTCGCGAGGGACTGGGCGTTGATCTCCGCTCCCACGGCGATCTGGAGGAAATTGAGGTACGTCGGCGCGTTGTCGAGCACGGCCGACAGGCTTCCCGTACCGAAGTAGAACGCGGTGGGCGAGGTGAGGCCCAGGCTTGCGCCGTGGGTCGCGAGGTACGCGAGAGCCGGAGCCATGGTCGCAAAGATCCCCGCGAAGAGCAGCGCGACCTCCTTGATCGGCTCGAACGTGAACCCATTGGCTTCGCGGTTGTGCGGGCTTGAGAGCTTGTACGTCGCGAGGGCCACGATGATCTGGAACGTCGCTCCGACCGGCCAACCCTCCGCCGCCGTCCCCTTGAGCATCGGGTCGATGAAGACGCCGCCGATCAGCAGGAGCATCCCGATGATGCCGGGCAGGCCGCGGATGCCAAACCCGAAACGGGCCGACGGGGCCGGGTTCGCTGTCGGATGGACACCCGGCTCGGCGTGCTTGCGGCCCACCGACCGGTCAAACACCGCGAACGCAGCAAGCAGGCAGCCGATGACGAAAATCCAGTCCTTCCACAGGTGCTCAACCGTCCAGAAGAACGGCACGCCCTTGAGGTATCCAAGGTAAAGCGGTGGATCGCCGATCGGCGTGAGCGATCCGCCGCAGTTGCTCACGATGAAGATGAAGAAGACCACGTGCATCGGCGAGAGACGGCCTTCGTTCAGCCGCATGAACGGGCGGACGAGAAGCACGCTCGCCCCCGTCGTACCCACGAGGTTCGCGAGCACCGCTCCGAACCCCAGGATCAGCGTGTTCACCAGCGGACCGCCGCGGCCGCGCAGGTCCACCACGATCCCGCCCGACGCAAGATAAAGCCCGCCCACCAGCGCGATGAACGAGTAGTACTCAAGGCCGGAGTGAAGCATCGCGTACGAGCCGTAGGACTTGCTCCCGTGATACCCGGGCACCCCGAACGCCGCGATGAAGTACGCCGCGACCGCCGCTCCAAGGAAAAGCGAGACGTCCGGGTAGTGCCGGTGCCAGAACTTGGGCGCGAGGAACGGCATGACCGCCACGCTGAGCAGGAGCAGCGCGAACGGGCCGAGCAGCCAGATCGGGATCTCCGGCTTGGTCGCTCCCGCGGCGTACACGCCCGGAAGGACCTGAGCCGCGACGACGCCGAGGCCCGCTCCGACGAGCGTGCTCAGAACCCAACACTTGGGGCCGTGAAATCCCGGTCCGTGTGAAGCCATGACTTCCTCGCTTGGGTCGATCGATCAGAGCGCCTTGGCCGGCGCGGCCGCCCGCACGACGACCTCCGTCGCGGGCTCGGCGCCGCGCTTGGCCCGAAGGGCATCCCACTCGCGGAGCATCTGCGTGCCAAGGACCTTGTAGTCCTCCGCGCCGGGCGCGAGAGGAGCGTACTCGAAGATCGTCTGGCCGAAGCTCGGGCACTCGGCGAGCTTGATGTTCCTGCGGATCGGCGGCCGCATCACGCGCGCGAACCGCCAGGGCGTGTCCGTCTGGCGGCCATCCTCGAAGAACTTCTCCATGTCCGAGACGACCTCGCGGACGTGCGTGGACGCCGGGTCGTGCATGCAGAGCACCACGCCGGAAACGACGAGCCTCGGGTTGGACGCTTTGGTTACAAGGCGCACCGTCTCGAGCAGCTTGCCCACGCCCTGGAGAGCGAGGAAGTGGGCTTGCATCGGGATGAGGACCTCGCGGGCCGCGGTCAGACCGTTGAGCGTGAGGAGGCCCAGCGACGGCGGGCAGTCGATGAGAATGAACTCGTACTTGCCGGCGAGGGCGGCAAAGGCCTTGTCGAGCCGGTGGAGGCGGTCGGACTCGGCGCCGAGTTCGATTTCGGCGGCGGCGAGGTCGGTGACGGCGGGGAGCAGAGAGAGGTTGGGCTTGACCTCGATGATCGCGGATGCGGGGTCGGAGGGGTCCAGCAGGACGTCGTAGACGGACTTGGTCAGGGTGCTCGGGTCGGCGCCGAGGTGGAGCGTGGCGTGGCCCTGTGGGTCAAGGTCGACGACGAGGGTGGGCCGCCCGGCGAGCGCGAAGGACGCTGCGAGATTGACGGTGGTCGTCGTCTTACCGACGCCGCCTTTCTGATTCATCAGCGCGATGGTCCGCACGGGCTTGCCAGTCATGCGGCCAGTATAGAGGCTTGGCCGGACGACCGATTACCCGACGGTTGAGGACGGGTTGGAAGCAGCGCCCGCGGCCTGGATCGCCGGGGCTGAACCCTGGATCGCCACGGGGACGCCGGCGAGGGCCGGGACGGCGGAAGCGGCGTTCACGGGGACCGGGGGAGGGGGTGCGAGCGACTTCTTGTCGAAGTTGTTTGCCTGATCCTCGAGTTGCTTCTTGCGGGCGACCTTGATGGCGATCACACCGATGTAGCTGAGGGCGATGATGATGATGACCCAGACGACGCGGGCTTTCCAGAGGGACATCGCGACGCCGAGCACGGCGAAGACGGCGCCGATGCCGTAGAGCGAGAACGCCGCGCCCTTGACGCCCATCGCCCGCTTGAACATGTGGTGAAGGTGATCGCTGTCGGCGTCGGAGATCTTCTTGCCGGCCATCTTGCGGCGGACGATCGCCAGGGCGGTGTCGATCAGTGGGATCGCGTAGATGACCAGCCCGGCGAGCACCATGTGCGTCTTTCCGGTGTCGCCCAGGGTCAGGATGATGACGATCGCGCAAAACCCGAGGAGCAGCGACCCGCAGTCACCCAAGAAGATCGTCGCCGGGTTGAAATTGTGCGGCAGGAACCCCAGACAGGCTCCGAGCACCGCCATGCAGAGCACGACTCGCTGCGTGTCGCGCGGGCCGTCCTCCATCACCGCGAGCGTCAGCGCGATCACCAGGAAGCCGGTCGTCGCGATCGCCGTGACGCCCGAGAGCAGTCCGTCCAGGCCGTCGATGAGGTTCGAAGCGTTGCAGGCTCCGATCACGAAGAACGCGATGATCGCCGTGCCCGCCCAGTAGATGAGGTCGATGTGGATGTGGTCAAGCGTCCCGATCACGATCGGGAGCGGGATGTTGAACGCGACGGTCTCGACGCCGCCGACGGTCTGGGGCTCGATGCCGACGAGCTTGGCGATGGGGAGGATCGCGCCCGCGCCGACCTTGACGCCCACGTCCGTCGCGGCAAGGGCGGCGGCGGCGAAGAGCTGGCCGCCGATCTTGACCCGGGGGGTCGTTCCCACGACGTCGTCGATGAGGCCCACCACCGCGATCACCGTCATGCCAGCGAGGATCGAGAGGGGGAGCGGCGGCTGCTCGAGGCTGATATCGGCGCTGAGGCCCTCAGCGCCCATGACCTCGGGGTAGAAGTGGGCGAGGTAGCTCCAGAAGATGCCGGCGACGATGCCGAGAAAGACGCCGACGCCGCCGAGGTAGGCGATGGGCATCTTGTGGATTTTGCGGGCTTCGTTGGGACGGTCGATGACGCCGTTCTTGATGGCGAGGATCCGCATGACGGGCGTCATGCCGAGGGTGACGAGGAATGCGATGAGGAGCACCCAGACGTGCGAGTGGAAGACGTCAAGCCGGGTGACCTCGGTCGCGGCCGCTTCCACCACGGGGGCTTTGGCCGCGACGGGCTTGGCGAGGTTGTCCATCCAGGGAGTCACGGGATCGCTCC
>JBIKTT010000255.1:0-4488 GCA_044347925.1 Phycisphaerales bacterium | reverse complement strand
CGCTTCCCGCGGCTTCGAAAGCACCGCCGCCACGCCCGCCATCACGGCCAACATCCCGATCGCACGCATCCGTGACCGCTCGCTCATGCTCGCATGATACACGAACCCGTGAACCCATCCCTCTGCAACTGTTACACTGCCGCGATGCTCACGCGCCTGCTCCTGCTCCTGCCGCTCCTCCTGCCGGCCCTCCTGCTCACCGCCTGCTCGACGACGACCCGCGCCCCCTCCGGCTCCTCGGGCACGCTCATCTTGATCGGCGGCGGCCTCGAACGCGACAACGAGCCCGTCTACCGCCGCATGCTCGAACTCGCCAAGCACCCGGCCACAGGCACGCCCCGCATCCTCATCGCCACCGCCGCAAGCCTCGAGGAGAAAGCCGCCGCCGAGAGCGCCACCGCGGCGTTCCACCGCTACGACCCCGCCGCCACGATCTCCGCCATCTCGCGCGACACACCCACCGCCGAAGCCGTCGCCGCCATCAACGCCGCTCACCTCGTCTTCTTCACCGGCGGTGACCAGAAACGCATCATCGACCTCTACCGCCCCGCCGGCATCGACAAACCCGAAGCCACCGCTCTCCGCTCCCTGCTCGCCCGAACCGGCACCATCGCCGGCACCTCCGCCGGCCTGGCCATGATGTCCGACCCGATGTTCCTCACCGGCTCCAGCGATGATGCTCTCGAGAACGGCCCCAAGATCGGCCCCGGCATGGGCTTCATCCCGCACGTCATCACCGATTCCCACTTCGTGGAGCGTGCACGCTTGGGCCGCCTCTACACGGCGCTTGTCGCGTCCAACCGACTTGTCGGCGTCGGCGTCGCCGAGAACGCCGCTTCTGAGTTCGATATCGGATCGGGGCTTCTCACCGCCCTCACGAAGGCTCCCACCGTGATCGTCGACGCCGCGGGCGCGAAACGCGAGGGTGGCACGATCACCAATCTGCTCGCCAAACCGCTGACCGCGGGAGAGTCCATCCGGTTGCACGACCTCACTTCCAAGGCCGCGCGCATGGTGTACGACTGGGTCCGGATCAACGGCCTAGCACCGATGCAGAGCATCGCCGCGGTCGGACCCAACAAGCGTCACACCTTCTCCGGCGTTCCCGTCGCCGATGGATGGACCCAGATCGAGATCCGCATCAACGACGCCCCCAAAGCTCCCACGCTTCCACCCCTCAACGACGAAAAGCCCGCACCCGCCCGCTGACTTACTCCGCCCCCGCCGGCTGCGGCCCGACATACACCACGAAATCCGCCCGCCCCAGATCTTCGTCGCGAAGCTTCTCGCTCCACGCATCCACAAAGCTCACCGTCACGATCCGCGTCCCGGGCCGCATCGCCCGCGCCGCAAGCACCGTCCCGCCCTCCTTGTCGATGTGGAACCGACCGATCACGAGAAGCGTCGGCGTCCGCCCGCTCGACACCAACCGCACCACCGACTCCGCCATCGTCCAGTCCCACGTCGACTGGCTCCGGAACATCGCTTCCGTCCGCTTGCGGCGGGCTTCTGCATCCGCGGCCGACTCCGACGCACGCGTCGCGACCGCTCCGTTCATGAACTCGTCAAACGCCTGCTGATACGGCCCCGTCGGGAGCGCATCGGGAACACGCACCAGCCGCGCCTGCTCCGGCGTCAAGCCGCGAAGCCGGTCAAAGCCCTCCGTCCGCGCCAGCCTGACATACCGCCGCGGCGCGTTCGCCGCGATCACCGGCCGGCCCCGCCCCTTCGCGTCCTCGACCATCTTCCGATGCCCCGCCGGGTAGTTGCTCGCCGTGCGATTCGTCGCTTTCCGGAACGCTTCCTCGGTCGTGATCCCCGCGAGGTAATCATCAAGCCCGGTCTGCTCATCGCGCTCGAAGAACTCCATCGCGAGCGCCGAGCTGTCCTCCTGGGCCAGGACCGACCAGAGCTCCGCCGCCGTCTGCAAGCCCAGCGGATGCCCGTGATTTTCACCGACCAGCACCGCTTCCGCCACGCGCCCGGCGTTCACGACATCCGACAGGTCCGCTCTCGTCCCATCGCCGCGAAAGAACACCGGCGACCGCACCTCGGCCGTCTCCGCCGCCGCGCCGGCTTTCGCCGGACCCGACGAACACCCGCCAAGCGTCCCGATCGCCGCCAATGCCGCCGCCGCAATCATCATCGAGAAGGTCTTCATGCCGACAGTCTATCGCGCCGGCTCGACCTCAAGCTCGCTCGGGAGCCGGAACCGCTCCGCCCGCTTCAAAACCTCCGCATCCACCCCGCTCTCGACAAGCCACCGCTCGCTCTCCTCCCGATCCCGACGCGAGACGAACCAGTCCACACCCGGCAGGATCAGCTTCCAACCCACAAGCGACTGCCCCCACCTGAACCGGAACTGCTTGCCGTCCGGCGAAAGCTCGATCTTCCCCGCCGCTTGCAACTCCCGGACCGACTTGTCGTGCAGGTCATTCAGCCGCTTCGCCGAGGGCGGATCGGCCGGCCTCGGCCCCCCGAACCGCGGCACCAGCCTCCGAAGCACCTCCGCAAGCACCGCCGGATCGCGGATCCGGTCGTACCCGAGCACCTTCGAATCCTGCGTGCTCAGACTCGCCGAGCTTTTCATGCTCGTGCACGACAAACTCCCTCCGCGAGCGACCTTCGAGGTGATCTCAAAGGAGTGCCCCAGTATGTCTCGACCCATCGCGGAAAATCCGAGAACCACCGCGAACGCCGACATCGTCGGCTCCGTCACCGACCGGCACTCCACCAGCGCGTACACCATGTCCGCGATCATCGTGTTGCCATCGTCGCGGATCCGAAGCACAGGCTCAAAGCCCGCCGCACGAAGCGCCTCCACCGCCTCCTCCTGACGCCGCCTCTGCTTCGCGGTCATCCGCGACCCGTCATCCTCAACCCACCCGCTCTTGACAGGCTGCCACTTGCGGCTCGCTCTCACGACGTACACGAACTTGATCAGCTGGAACGCCAGCAGAACACCGCCAATGGCCAGGAGCGAAACGGAAAATCCTGACACGCCGCCCCCCTTCCCGCTCTACCCGCCCAGAAGCTCCCCGATCAGCGCCGTATGGCTCTTCTTCCCCATCTCAAAGCACTCAAGCTCGAACTTCTCGTTGGGGCTGTGCACCCGGTCATCATCCAAGCCAAAGCCCATGAAGATCGTGTCGATCCCGAGCTTGTCCTTGAGCATCCCCGCCACCGGAATCGACCCGCCGCTCTTGATCAGCGCCGGCGACTTCCCTGTCGCTTTCTTGATCGCCGCGCTCGCCGCACGCATCGTCGGGCTGTCGATCGGCGTCGTCACGCCAAACCCGCCGTGATGGTCGTTGAGCTCCCAGCGGCAGCCCGGCGGCGTGTGGTCCTTGCACCACTTGAAGAACTGCTTGGTGATCTTCTTGGGGTCCTGGTTCGCGACCAAGCGGAACGACACCTTCGCCGAAGCGCTCGCCGCGATCACGGTCTTCGCGCCCTTGCCTGTGTACCCGCCCCAGATGCCGTTAATCTCCGCTGTCGGCCGCCCCCACTCGCGCTCCATCGCGGTAAACCCAGCTTCGCCGATGTCCGCCGCCGGCGGCAGCCCGATCTTCTTGAGCGCCGCTTTGCTGTTGAACTTCAGAGCCTTCCAGTTCGCCCGCTCCTGCTTCGAGATCGGCACCACCGCGTCATAAAACCCGGGGATCGTGATCCGCCGCTTCTTGTCGTGAAGCTGCGCCAAGACCCGCGTCAATTCCGTGATCGGATTCGGGCACCGCCCGCCCCACAAGCCGCTGTGCAGGTCCTGGTTCGCCGCGTGAAGCGTGATCTCCGTATACGCCAGCCCGCGCACGCCGTACGTGATCGCCGGCTTCCCGCGACCCAGCATCCCCGTGTCCGAGATCAAGCACACATCCGTCTTCTCAAGGTCCTTCTTCCGCGACTGCACGAAAGCCCCGAGGTTGACGCTTCCGGTTTCCTCTTCGCCCTCGAGCACCACCGTGAACTTCACCCCGCCCGCGGGCTTGCCCGTCACCGCCTGCCACGCCCGCAAAGCCTCGATGAACATCATCACCTGGCCCTTGTCGTCCACCGCCCCTCGAGCCACGATCCGCTTCCCGCCCTCTTCACCCTTGCGAGCGTCCCGGATCACCGGCTTGAACGGGTCCGACTCCCACAGATCGAGAGGGTCGCACGGCTGCACGTCGTAGTGCCCATAGAAAAGCACATGCGGCCCCTTGTACGACGGATCCCCGTCGCAGTGCGCCAGCACGATCGGATGCCCGCCACCCTTCGACAAGTCCCCCGGATGAGCCGGATCCCCCGTCGGACAAATCTCAACCGAAAGCCCGCACTCCCGAAGCTGCCCCGCCGCCCACTCCGCGGCTTTCTGGCAATGAGCCCCATACGCCGGATCCGTCGAAATGCTCGGGATCGTCAGCCAATCCACAAGCCGCTGAACCGTCGCATCCCGATTCGACTCCTGCCACTCCATCGCCGCTTTCACACTCATCGAAGATCTCCTTGGGC
>JBIKTT010000254.1:0-4513 GCA_044347925.1 Phycisphaerales bacterium | reverse complement strand
GGGCCGACGTCGCGGGTGCCGCGGGGCGGCTCGCGTTCAACTTGTCATGTTCTTCCTTCGGCACCTCGTTCAGCGGCACCGCACGCGTCTCCTGGAGCACCCGGAGCCACGCCACCACCGCCCACGAGTCCCGCGCGGACAACGCGTGTCCGTACCCGGGCATCTTCTCGTTCTTGCTGCCGTCCACGTACCCGTTGCGGACCACGTAGTACAGGTACCCGTCCTTGCCCTTGAGGCCGGTCGGATCGCGGTACGCCGCGTCGTGCAGGTTGCGGGCGCCGCCGACCCAGCCCGTGGACCGAGCCGCATCGCCGACAAGCCCCTTGCCGTCGCCTTCGTACCCGTGGCAGACCGCGCAGTAGATGTTGAACCGCTCTTCGCCGCGGCGGAGCAGGTCCTCATCGACCTTCACCGGGATGCGGTCGACGACCTTGTCGAAGACCTTGCCCGTCGCGTCAAACACGATCGCGCCAGACGGGTCCATCTTGGGCACCGCGCCCCTGTAGATCTCCCACTCGTCGCGGAGCAGGTCCTGACGCTGGCCGTGGAACTTCGCGAACCAGTCGGGCTTGCCGACCAGGAGCTCGCGGCTCACGTTGTGCCGTCCGAACGCGACGGTGTGCGGCACCTGCGGCCGCATCGCCCGACCGTCCTCGAAGAAGTCCGTCTTGACCTGCGGCTTGTGCTTGGGCGAATCGTCCATGTCGGGGAAGAACTGCCGCGGCGGTTTCTCGCTGCGGTCACCCTGACACCCGCCCAGACCCGACACCACCGCCGCCGACCCCGTCAGGGCAAGCACGAGCGTTGAGATGTGCTTCGTGTTCATCATGCTTCACTCACAGTCTTCGACCACACCCGATCAGTACCGCTTCCGCTCCGCGATCACTCGTTCTCGACCAGATCGATGTTGTACCCGTGCGCCTTCTTGAGCAGGGCTTTCACCGCGTCGGGGTCGAACTTGGGGTCCCCCGCCTCGATGCACACGACGAACTTGTCGTCGCTCGTGCGAAGGAACGCTTCCTTCTTCATCAGCGGGTGGTGGTGCCGCGGCAGGCCGTTGAGCGCCAGCATCCCGATCAGCGACGCGAACGCCGAGAAGAGGACGCCCACCTCGAACATGATCGGCACGAAGGACTCCCAGCCGCCCTCCGTCAGGCTGCCGTAGGGCTTGCCCTGCGTCACCAGCTTGTACCCGACGTTGGACCCGTACCACTGGAGCAGGTATCCGCAGGTGACGCCGACGATCGCGGCGGCGCCGACGATCAGCGGGAGCTTGGTCCGCGGGATCCCCATCGCTTCGTCGATCCCGTGGATCGGGAACGGCGAGTACAGGTCCCACTTGGTGTACCCCGCATCGCGGATCATCTCCGCCGCGTGGTACACGTCCGCGGGCGTCGCGAACTCCGCCATGATGCCGAAAACCGGCTCACCCTTCTCCGTCACGAACTGTTTCGCGTGCGTCGTGTTCATGGGTTAGTGCCCCTTCCCTTCCGAGTGCCCGTCGCCGTGACCATGGTCGTCACCGTGCCGGTGCGGGTCGGCCTGCGGCAGAACGGCTTTCAGCTCCGCGATCGCGAACACCGGGATCACCCGGAGGAACAGCAGGAAAAGCGTCAGGAAGATGCCGAACGTGCCCGCGAAGGTCATCACGTCCACGAACGTCGGGTGGAACATGTGCCACTCGCCCGGCAGCCACGCCCGGTGCAAACTCGTCACGATGATCACGAACCGCTCGAACCACATCCCCACCGTCACGAACGACGCGACGATGAAGATCACAAGCGGGCTCTGACGCATCGCCTTGAACCAGAACAACTGCGGCGACACGACGTTGCACGTGATCATCGCCCAGTACGCCCACCAGTACGGGCCGAACGCACGGTTGATGAACACGTCGATCTCGAACTGGTTCGCTCCGTAGTACGCGATGAAGAATTCCATCGAGTACGCAAAGCCCACGATCGAACCCGTCAGAAGGATGATCTTCGCCATGTTCTCCAGGTGGCGGAGCGTGATGAAGTCCTTCATGTTCGGGTACAGCTCGCGGCACGGAATCAGAAGCTGAAGCACCATCGCGAACCCGCCGAACACCGCACCCGCCACGAAGTACGGCGGGAAGATCGTCGTGTGCCAGCCCGGAAGCTGCGCCGTCGCGAAGTCCGTCGACACGATCGAGTGCACCGAAAGCACCAGCGGCGTGCTCATGCCCGCAAGCATCAAGTACGCGGCTTCATAACGGTGCCAGTGGCGGCTGCTGAATCGCCAGCCCAGCGACAGGAACCCGTAGATGTACGCCCGAAGCACGTCGATCTTGACCGGAACAAACGGAGCCACCGTCTGGCTCGAAAGACCGTTCCGCAACCGAAGAATCGCGCGGTCACGCAGCGTCGCAAGGTCCGGAACCATGCCCATGTACCAGAACAGCGCCGACACCGTCCCGTACGTCGAAACCGCGAACAAGTCCCAGAGCAGCGGCGACCGGAAGTTCGGCCAGATCGCGTTGCTGTTGGGGATCGGGAACATGAACCACGCCAGCCACGCGCGGCCGACGTGAATGCCCGGGTACGTCGCGGCGCAGATGACCGCGAAGATCGTCATCGCTTCCGCGGCACGGTTCACCGCCGTGCGCCACTTCTGCTTGAACAGACACAGAATCGCCGAGATCAGCGTGCCGGCGTGGCCGATGCCGATCCAGAACACGAAGTTCGTGATGTCCCACGCCCAGTCCACCTGGTTCGTCTGACCCCACACGCCAATGCCCGTGATGATCAGATACAGAATCATCACCGTGCCGAAAGCGGCCAAGCCGTTCGCCGCCCCGAACACCGGCCACCACCACCGGCCCGGAGGATTCTCCGTGTACCCGCAGATGATGTCCGTCACTTCCTTGAACGAACGGTTGTTCAGCACCAGCGGCGGCCGAACGTCCACGTCGTCGATCAGCGTCCCATCGCCGGACCCCGGGGGTACGGCCACCGGCCTGATCGAGGCGTCCAGCCCCGCAAGCCGCCTCGCGTTCGCTTCGTCGGGATGCATCGTGCTCACGCCTTACCTCCAGTCAAAACCGTCAGGCTCGCGCGATACCCGCGATCCTCGGCCCGCTTGCGCGGATCAAACGCCGCCGCGTGCTTCTTCTCGTCATGGCCATGATCGTGATCGTGATCGTGATCGTGATCGTGATCGTGATCGTGGCCCTTGTGCTCGTCGTGCCCGCCGTGGTCGAACGGATTCTCCCAGTGCTCGACACGCTTCTTGCCCGCTTCGGTCCGCGCCAGCAGAGCCGGGTTGGGGTTCCGCACGCGGAGCATGTGGCTCGTCCGCGGACGCGTGAGCAGGTACCCGAGCAGGGCGTACGAACGCGGATCATCCCGCTTGATCGAAACCTTGCTGCCCTGACGCTTCACGCCCGTCTCGTCCGTGTACTCGCGACGATCAAGGATGTCGCCGAACGTGATCGCGTCCGTCGGGCATGCCTGCTGGCACGCCGTCTGAACGAACCCGTCCGGAACCAGGTTCCGGTCCGCGGCCGGGAAGACCTCGCTCGTGTTGATCTCGATGCGGGCCGCGTTGATGCGCTGCACGCAGTACGTGCACTTCTCCATCACGCCGCGGCTCCGGACCGTCACGTCCGGGTTCTTCTGCATCCGCTCGATCTCCGCAAGCTTCTCGCGAAGCCGCGGCGGGATCAGGTTCACGTTGACGCGACCGTTCTTGGTCGAACCGGTGACGCCCGAGTTCTCGTTCGGAAGCACCTTGGCGACCGCTTCGACCTTGTCCTTGCCGAAGTACTCGCCGCTGAACTTCGCCGTGCCGTAGTCGAAGAAGTTGAACCGGCGAACCTTGTACGGGCAGTTGTTCGCGCAGTACCGGGTGCCGATGCAGCGGTTGTACGCCATCGCGTTCATCCCGTCCGGCGTGTGCACCGTCGCGTTCACCGGGCACACCGTCTCGCAGGGTGCATACTCGCAGTGCACGCACGCGATCGGCTGGTGAAGCATCTCCTCCGGCTCGTTCATCATCTCGAGCGGCTGGCCTTCCTTGTAGCCGGTGTAGTACCGGTCCACGCGGATCCAAGTCATCTCGCGGCCCTTGGCCGTCTCCTTCTTGCCCACGATCGGAATGTTGTTCTCAGCCTGGCACGCGATCGTGCACGTCCCGCAACCGATGCACGTCGACAGGTCGATCGTCATCCCCCACTGCGGGCCCTTGCTGTACGCGCTGCCCTTGCTCGCGTCCTTCGCCGAAGCGTTGTACGGGTGGGCGTAGATCGAGAGGTTCGGAGGCGTGTGCGAAAGCTCGCCCAGACGCTCCGCGAAATTCAGCTTCTCTTCCACCGGCACGCCGCCGTTGAACCGGTACAGGTCGTGCTTCTGCGTGATCACCTGGTCCGCGTAGTGGGCGAACGCCGGCAGGTCCGCCGTGCGGACGATGCTCGTGCGGCCCTCAAGCGACCAGTGGTTCTGCGTGCTCGCGATCCAGTACTCGCCCTCGGTCTTCTTCGCCGTGGCTTCCG
>JBIKTT010000253.1:0-4516 GCA_044347925.1 Phycisphaerales bacterium | reverse complement strand
CGGCTTTCTCCGACCGATGCGCCCTTCACAAGCCACGTCGGCTTGCTGTTGAACGTCAGCAGCGAGAACGTGTCCTCCTCCGCGAGCAGGTCGATCAGCTCCGCGGCTCCCGCCCTGGCGTTCTGGATCCGCGAGTCCTTGTTCATGCTTCCCGAGACATCAAGCACAAGCACCACGTTCGAACGCTTCTTGTTCTTCTTCCAAAGCGAGATCGCCCCGTCGATCACGCCCGCTTCGGGAGTCTCAAGCGTGGTCCGCGGCTCCTTCGGGTTGACGCCGTGCGCGAGGTCGATCGGCGAGCCCAGCGGGATCGTGACATCCGAAGGTCTGAACCCAAACCGCATCGCCGTCTCCTGCTGAGGCCGGTCCAGCAGGTACTCGATGTACGCTTTCGCCCCTTCGCGGTGGGCCGGGCTCACGTGCGGCAGGTCGACCACCCCGCAAGGGTTCTCCGTCCAGAACGTCCCCTCCTTCGGATAGATCGCGACAACCGGGAACGGCGTCTGGTACTTCGCCGTGTCGTACGACTCGATCACGACGTTCTCGTAAAGCACCGCCGCCGACAAAAACTCCGGCCCCGTGCTGAACATCTTGCGTCCGAAGAACCCCGTCGACTCCCCGTAGTGGACGATCGCACGCTGGACCTCCGCCATCTCCTTCGCGACCTCCGGGAGCGCGAGATCCGCCGGCGTCAAGCCCTGCGTCTTCTTCGCGCCGGCGTACGACAGAGCGATCACGCTCATCAACCCCGAGTTGCTGTACTCGGGGTGCGTATGACCGAACTTGAACTTGCCCCACTGCGGGAATCCGTACGTCGCCCACCCCGCCGGGTCGCGCGTCACCGCCGCGATCTCCTCCCATCCCAAGGGCTTGTCCGGCCATCCAAGCGCCTCGGCCATCGGCTTCCACATCGCGATGACCACCGGCGACATCACCAGGTCCTTCGCGTCGCTCACCAGCGGGGTGCCCGACTTTGCCTGCTGCCGTGCGTTGGCGAGCGTGATGAAGGCGCGGCTCGCGGGGCTGATCAGGTGCGCCTGAAGCCGCCCGCTCAGCGTCTCTTCGATCGCGTCGCCGGACCCCATCGCGATCGGCTCCACCCGGATCGTCCGTCCGTCGGCCGTCTTCCGCTTGGACTGGTTGAACCTCGGCGTGACGTCCTCGATCCAGAGCTTCTTCTCCGAACCGTACGGGAACGTCAGCACCAACTCATTCTCGCCGGCCTTCGACTCCGACGGCGAGGACGCCGCACCAGCCGACTTGTTCGCGTTCTTGGGCGATCGGTCGCAGCTTGTCAAGAATGCGCTAAGCCCGACCGACAACGCGGTCATCAACAGAAAACCAAGCAATCCGCGTCTGATTCGCCCGGCGAAGGCTCGCTCCGGGCACTCACGTTCTTTGTCCGCCGCACCGACGCAATGGGGTAACCCCATGATGCCTCCTGAGCCCGGAGGTCATTCCGGGACTACAGGACTCATTCTATCCGAAATGCGGGAGCGGAAATCAACCCTTCCGGGCGACCCAGCCGTACTCGACGTATTCGTTCGTCAGCGTGCCATCGTCCATGAGGTCCAGCACGGCGTAGCCCGGCTCGCAGGTGCGGTTGGGGCCCTTCCACCAGCCGCCGCTGACCGCTCCGTTGCAGAAGTACTTGACGCCGTTGTACTCGACGCGATCGAGGAGGTGGATGTGTCCCGCGACGCACGCTTTCACGTGCTTGTGCTTCTGGAAGAGGGCGCTCAGCTTGGGGAAGTCCGTGTGCATCTTGCCACCGGCGAGCACGCGGTCGCCCGTCGCGTTCGTCTTGAGGCCCTCGAGCGGCGTCACCGACAAGATCGGAGCGTGCGAGAGGATCAGCGTCGGCTTGGTCGTGGCCGCGAGGTCCTTCTCAAGCCAGTCGAACTGCTCATCGTCGAGGAATGCTTCGTACCCGTTGGGGTCGTTCTTGTCCTCGCGGATGCTGTCGAGCACGATGAAGTGCCACCCGCCCTGGTCCTTGCTCGTGTACGGCTTGTCGCGTTGGAACTGTTCGCAAGCCCACGCTTTGCCCCAGCCCTTCTCGTCACCCGTGGTCTTGCTCTTGCCCTTGTTCCAGCCCCAGATGTCGTGGTTGCCGAGCGCACTGAGCATGGGGGCCTGGTGGGCGTCCTTCAACGTCGCGCCCCACAGGTCCCACAGGGCCTTCGTGCGTTCGTGCCCCTCTTCAAACGAGTCCATGATCGTGTCGCCGCCGGTCAGGATGAGATCGGCGGGTTCCTTCATCGCGGCGATGTGCTTGAGGCAAGCCCTGACGCCCTCGTTGGCCGCAAGCTCGGGCTGGATGTGCGTGTCGGTCATGTGGACGACGCGCAGGGCCCGCTTGGGCTTGCTCGCCGGCGAGGCAAGCGGCGTGGCGAAGGGGGAAGCCGCTCTAGCCGCCAGCCCGGTCATCAGGAGGCCGGCGGAGAGGCCGGCGGCGGTGCCCAGGAGCGTGCGGCGGGAGACTTGCGGGAGCTGAGAGGGGTTCGTGTCCATGTTCGGCAGCATACCACGGGCCGGAATCGGCTACGCTCGGCCCATGCGGGTTTCACAGGATCTCAGCGCAGCCAGATGGACCGTCCGGGCCGTGGGGGGGGCGGTGGGGGATCTGTCGAAGGTCCCGGACGCCGTCCGCGAGCGCGTGGCGAGAGGCGTCCCCGCGACGCTCCTTCCCGAGGTGGGTGGATGCGTTCATACTGATCTCATCGATGCGGGCCTCATCGGCGACCCGGCGGTGGGGATGAACGAGCAAGCGTGCGAGTGGGTGTCTTGGACGGACTGGTGCTACGAGTGCGAGTTTGACGCAAGCGGCGACCTCCTCGCCCACCACGCGATCGAGCTTGTCTTTGAATCCCTCGACACGGTCGCGACGGTCGAGCTCAACGGCGTCCTCGTCGGGAACGCCGCGAGCGAGTTCATTCCGCACCGGTTCAATGTGAACGCGACGATCCGGAAGGGGACCAACCACCTCCGCGTCACCTTCACAAGCCCGCTCCGCCACGCGTACGGCCTCGCGAAGACGCTCGGCCTGCCGAACAACGGCGATGAGTCGGCTCCGCCGTGGCATCCGTTCAACATGATGCGCAAGTGCGCGAGCAACTTCGGCTGGGACTGGGGCCCGAAAGTCTCGACGTGCGGCATGCGTGGACCGGCTCTCCGAGCAGGGCCTCTTGAGCCGCTCGGTTCGGAGAAGAGGGCCGCCGTCACGCCCGTCGCCGCGTTCGACCCCGTGCACTTCGTCTTCACGCGCGGCGGCAAACCGATCTTCTGCAAGGGCGTGAACTGGATCCCCGAGGGGCTTTGGCCGCGGGATCGCACGCGAGCGAAGCTCCGCGCGAGGCTGGAGCAGGTCAAAGCCATGGGCTGCAACATGATCCGCGTCTGGGGCGGGGGGCGGTACGAGTCGGGCGCGTTCTACGAGATCTGCGATGAGCTCGGCTTCATGGTCTGGCAGGACTTCATGTTCGCGTGTGCGTGCTATCCGGAGGAAGAGCCCTTCCCCGCCCTCATCGAGGCCGAAGCCCGCTTCCAAGTTGCCCGCCTCTCAAAGCATCCCTGCATCGTCCTCTGGTGCGGCGGCAACGAGAACCACTGGGCCCACGAGTCCTGGGGCTTCGGGGCCCGCGTTGCCGCGGGGCGTGGCTGGGGCAAAGCCTACTGGCAGGAGATG
Source organism: Phycisphaerales bacterium (assembly GCA_044347925.1). Classification (GTDB taxonomy): domain Bacteria; phylum Planctomycetota; class Phycisphaerae; order Phycisphaerales; family UBA1924; genus UBA2396. The sequence continues at coordinate 828 of JBIKTT010000253.1, read as the reverse complement.
CTCCCCCGCATCGTCAAGGAACTCTCCCCGCACACCCCCTACGTCCCGGATTCGCCGTGGTCGCCTCCGCCAACCCACCCGAACGCGACCGAGGTGGGGGACCGGCACACGTGGGACCTCTTCGGCGAAGACTTCCGCAATCACGTCCCCCGGTTCTGCAGCGAGTTCGGCGTCCAGAGCCCATCGAACATGCAAACGCTGCGCGAAGCGGACCTTCTTGAGGGCCCGTCGGCCCCCAACGGCCTTCCGCCGACCTCCGGCGAGCGGTCGTCGACGGTCGACGACCGTTCGTCGGCCGCCGACGACCGTTCATCAGCCACCGACGACCGCCCGTCGGGCGCGGACGGCGGCTCAACAGCGGCTGGCGAGCGGCCGATGAAGGGTGGCGGCGCTTCGGAAGCGTTGGTGTCCAAGGCTCTGCTCGCGCGGCAGCGGGGGCCCGGCGGCATGGCCCGCTGGTACGACGAGTTCTTCGCCAAAGCCGGTTTCGCCCCGCCCGCGACGTTCGGGGAGTGGCACGCGCAGGCTCAGAAGCTGCAGGCCGACTGGCTCGAACTCGCCGTGATCTGGCTGCGGGCGAACGCGCCGACGTGCTCGGGGGCCCTCATCTGGCAGCTCAACGACGCGTGGCCGGGGTTCTCCTGGTCGCTCATCGACTCGGCGGGGCGGGAGAAGCCCGCGTACCACGCCGTGAAGCGTGCGTTCGCCGATCGGCTCGTCGCGACCGTCCCCACCATCCCCTTTGACGGCGTCCCGCACCGCGTCGCGATCAACGACACCGACGAAGCGTGGGAAGCCGAGCCCGGCTGGGTGGTGGGGGCCCGCTCG
>JBIKTT010000252.1:0-4523 GCA_044347925.1 Phycisphaerales bacterium | reverse complement strand
GCGCGGCCGCGTCTACATCAGCGGGGTCGGCGACTACTTCGCGTTCCCGCCCGTGCCCGCGCCGATCTTGTGCTTTGACGCCCGCGCCACCTGCGAGCCTGAGCCGCTCTGGACCTACACCAACACCGTCGACCCCGATGCCCGCTTCTTCGGCGGCTTGTCGGTCTCAGGCTCAGCGGTCTACGCCGCAAGCTACGACTTTGTCGGCGTTTCCGGCACGTTCAACAACTCCAACCTCGTCAAGCTCGACGCCGCGACGGGTGCGCTCATCTGGTCGATCGCGTGCAACCGAACCAACGCGATTCCAGTCGTGCTCCCGCCCAAGCCGGGCCGGACGTTCCCGCGCCTCCTGCTCTCGGCCGGCCTGCGCGAGTTTTCCGGCACCATCGCCGCGCTGCAGCTTTACGAAGACCGTGGCGCGTCCGCGGCCCGCGTGTGGGATTCGGCGGTCGACACCTGGACCGACCTGGACCACGACGGCCGGCGCGATCCGGGCGAGTATTTCGACGCGGGCGCATGGACGGTGCAGCCCGCCGTCTCGCGCGGCCTTGGCCCGCTGACCGCGTTTGTGGGCACGATTCCTTTCGGCGGCAACAACTCGACCTTCCCCGCGTGCATCCGGCTTTCCGCGATCAATCTCGACGCGCTGCCCGCTTCTTCGGGGTTCATCCGCCAGCAGTTCCAGGGCGCGGGAAGCTCGCCCGCGCTCGCCGACGCCAACGTCTACACGATCGGGGCGTCGGGGCTCTTTGCTTTCGGCCCGCCCCCATACCAGTACGACGTCGATAGCGACGGGCTCGTCAGCATGGAAGACCTGATCGCCTGGGAGCAGGGCACGGGCCGCTTGGACGTCAATCTCGACGGAAAGGTCACCGCGGTCGACCGAACCGAGCTCATCCTCGAAGTGCGCCGGGAGGAATGGTGATCCGGCACGCCGTCAAGCTCAAATCCGCCCGCCGCGCCTTCTCGCTCGTCGAGCTTCTCGTCTGCATCGGCGTGATCTCCGTGCTCTTGGCGCTGCTCGTGCCCGCGCTCGCGCGGGCCCGCGACTCCGCTCGCCTGGTCCTCTGCGGGTCGTATCTGCACCAGCTCGGTCTGGCGTGGACGATGTACGCGAACGACTCCAAGGACCGCGTAATGCCGCTGGCGTACACCTCGCCGGAAGACACCAACGACGGTCCCGCGATCTACTGGTTCGGCGAAGAGGGCTCTTCCGACCGGCCCGTCAACCACGCCAAGGGCTTCATCGCTCCGTACATGGATGCTTCCCTCGGCGAACGCTCCGTCTACGAGTGCCCCTCCCAGCCGTGGGGCACCTACGCCCCGCAGGGCGCCTCGCGCGAACCCACGACCACCTACGGCTACAACGGGTACTACCTCTCGCCAAGCCGCACGCCCGGCTGGTCCGCGAGCATCGGCCACCGCCCGTGGCGCCGCATCTTCGAGATCGCCCGTCCAGCCGAGCTTCTGGTCTTCTCCGACTCCATGCTGCCCGGAAGCAACGCTCCGGGCTCGCTCCCGCGAAGCTCATGCCTGCTCGATCCGCCCATGCTTTACGACGGCGGCCGCTGGTCCGTGAACCCCTCCCCCACCACCTCCTTCCGCCACTCCGCCCCGCGCGGCAAGCCCGGCGTCAACGCTTCCTTCCGGGCCGACGGAAGCGTGCAGAGCAAACGCGGCGAAGCTCAGCACATGGCCCGCAACTGGCCCACCATCGGTTCCGTGCAATCCCAGCCCGGCTGGCCCTACATCCCCGACTGGGAACAGTGGTGAACCTTCACCGCGGAGCCGAACGATGGCCGTGACCCGATGCGTCTGCCGCGAAGTCTCCTTCACCGTCGTCGCTCGCGCCGCGCAATCCCTCCGGGACGCGGGATACCCGGTCACCCTCGAGGCGATCGCTGATCTCACCACCGCCGGCACCGGCTGCGGCACGTGCAAGCCTTACCTCGCCCGCGCCGCACTCACCGGACAGACCATCCTCCCGGTCATGGGAGGTGCCGAATGCACGGCGTGGATCGGCCGCCTCGAGGAACCCGCGCGATCGGCACGCGCCGAATCCGGTAACATCCCGGGATGATCACGCCGATGATGGTTCTCGCGATGCTGGCCGCTTCCGCATCTCCCCCGCTGATCCGCCTCGACCTCGCCCAGGACGGTCGGGCCATCGTCGTCGACCGCGAAGCAAAGCAGTACCTCGGCCACGTCTCCACCGTCATGCTCGACGACGGAAAGACCATCCTCGCGGTCTATCCCAAGGGCCACGGCGGCGGCGAGATCGTGCTCAAGCGATCCACCGATGCCGGGCTCACGTGGAGCGATCGCCTCCCGACGCCCTCCTCATGGGCCACCAGCAAGGAGTGCCCCTCGATCCATCGCACCGTCGACGCCAAGGGCGTCAAGCGGCTCATCCTCTGGACCGGCTTGTTCCCCGCGCGATTCTCGATCAGCGAAGATGACGGCACCACGTGGTCCGAGCTCGCCTCCGCAACGCCCCCCGGCGAAACCGAGTGGGGCGGCATCGTCGTGATGAGCGCCGTGGATCGCACAGGCCAACCCGGCGAGTACACCGCGTGGTTCCACGATGACGGCCGCTTCTTCCGCAAGAACGGGAAGGTGACGCCCACCTTCACGCTCTTCCAGACCCGCTCGACCGACGGCGGCCTGAACTGGGCGGCTCCGGAACCGATCTTCGCAAGCGACAAGGTCTCTCTCTGCGAGCCGGGCGTGATCCGCTCCCCCGACGGCAAGCAGCTCGCAATGCTCCTCCGCGAGGAATCCCGCCGCAAACGCTCCCACATTATGTTCAGCGACGATGAGGGCCGCACGTGGTCCGCTCCGAAAGAGCTCCCGCTCGCACTCACCGGAGACAAGCACACCCTGCGTTACGCCAAGGATGGCCGTCTTCTTGTCTCCTTCCGCGACCACACGGTCAAAGGGAGCATCACAGGAGACACCGACCCCGCCACCATCCCCGGAGCAAGCCCGACCGAAGGAGATTGGATGCTCTGGGTCGGCACCTACCAGGACCTCGTCTCCGGCGGCGACGGCCAGCTGATCGTCCGGCTCATGGACAACACCAAAGCCTGGGACTGCGCCTACCCCGGACTCGAAGTCGCGGCCGACGGAACCATCGTCGTCACCACCTACGGCCACTGGGATCGCGGCAAGCCGCCCTTCATCGCTTGCGTGCGACTCACCACCGACGAACTCGACAAGCTCGCGAAGAACCAGCCCCGCTAGCCGTCACGAAAGCTCGGCAGTCAGCAGATCACCCGCGTCAAGCCGATCCGGCAACGCCGCGAACGGTCGCGCCTCCTCGATCGCGAACCGCCCGACCCTTGTCCGACGAAGCCCGGTCAGGTAACCACCCACGCCCAGCGCACGACCCAGATCGCGAGCCAGCGACCGGATGTACACGCCCTTCCCGCTCGTCACGTGAAGCGTCAGCACCGGTGCTTCGTACGACACAATCCTGATCGCTTCGATCCGCACCGACCTCATGCCAAGCAGCGCCGAGCTTGAATCAAGCTTCCCCTGTCGAGCAAGGTCGTACGCCCTCACCCCGCCGATATGCACCGCCGAGAACGCCGGCGGAGCCTGCTGAATATCCCCGATGAAGCGCGGGATCACACTCTCGATCGCTCCGCGCGTCGGGGCGGCAAACCCCTCTACGCCCGTCACCGGCCCCTCCGCGTCGTCCGTCGCGCTCACCCCCGACAGATCGATCGTCGCGAGGTACTCCTTCTCGCCAACCATGACCTTGTCGCAAAGCCGCGTCGCCCTCCCGACAAGCACCACGAGCACACCCGTCGCCAGCGGATCAAGCGTCCCGCCGTGCCCCACTTTCAGCCGCTTGGGAGCCCCTCCCTGCTTGAAAAGCCAGCGGATCCGCGAGCAGACCTGCATCGACGTCGGCCCCAACGGCTTGTCGATGATCATGATGCCGCTCGGTGGTTCCTGGACTGGTTGCGTCACCACCGATTGTTGCACAGCGCAAGCCCCGCCGTGAGTGCTCGCCCTGAGGGAGTACCATCGCCCGCATGTCCCAGCCCACCACCCCGAACACGCCCGCCGCCCCCACCATCCCCACCCGCGATTCAGCGACCTCGCCGCTCCTCCTCCTCCCCACGCCCCGAAGCGTCAAGCGCGGCACCGGATCCGCTCCCCGCTCCGAGCCCGCGGTGGATGCCCTCAGTAAACCCAAAGGCCCCGAGCACTACCGACTGACGATCGCTCCCTCGGGCGTCCGCATCCAAGCCGCTTCGCCCGCCGCCGAGCGTGCCGCCCGCGCGACGCTCGATCAGCTCGCCCGCCAGTTCGGCGACAAGCTGCCCGCGGTTGAGATCGAAGACTGGCCCGCTTTCGCCACCCGCGGCGTCATGCTCGACGTCTCTCGCTGCCGCATCCCCACGATGGACGAGTTCGCTCGCATCATCACGACCCTCGCAAGCCTCAAGATCAACCACCTCCAGCTCTACACCGAGCACACCTTCGCCTACGAAGGCGCTGAGGACGTCTGG
>JBIKTT010000251.1:0-4545 GCA_044347925.1 Phycisphaerales bacterium | reverse complement strand
TCCGCCCGTTCAGACGACAAGCCCGGCCACTCGCGGCACGGCAGCGCCTTCGACACCGGCCTCCGTCAGAAGCCGTGGCGCATGGAGGGGATCGGCCAAGCCCACTTCCCCATCACGACCAAGGTCCCCGAGGTCCAGGAGTGGTTCGATCAGGGCAACGCACTGCTTCACTCCTTCTGGTACGAGGAAGCGGAACGCTCCTTCCGCTGGTGCCTCAAGCTCGACCCCGACTGCGCCATGGCCTACTGGGGCCTGGCTCGCACCGGCCTCAGCTGGTCCACGGGCCTCTCCGACATCCCCGACATCAAGCGATACCGCGACTTCCTCAAGGAAGCCGTCCGGCGCCAGGACTCCGTCACGCCCCGCGAGCGCATGTACATCCGGGCATGGGATGAAGCCATGCGGATGGACATGCCCGAGCGCGTCACGACGCTCAATCGCAAGCTTCACGAGCTGGTGCTCGCGTTCCCCGACGATGTCGAAGCCCGGACGCTCCTGGCGATGTTCTCGATCGGAATGGGCGGCCCGCTTGGAACCGAGATGATCGTCCGCGACGTGCTCCGCCAAGCTCCCGACCACCCCGGAGCCCACCACACCCGCATCCACAACTGGGACGGGAAGTTCGCCGAGCAAGCGATCCCAAGCTGCCAGGCTTACGGCCGGATCGCCCCGGGGATCGGCCACTCAAACCACATGCCCGGTCACAACTACTCGAAGATCGGCATGTGGCACGAAGCCGCCCGCTCGATGGACGCCGCGACCCGCGTCGAACTCCGGTACATGAATGAGCGGCTCGCGCTCCCCTTCGAGACGTGGAACTACGCCCACAACCGAAACTACCTCTGCTACATCCAGGAGCAACTCGGCATGGCGGAAGCTTCGCTCCGCGGCTCCCGCGACCTCCGAGCCGCTCCGCGCGAACCCAAACGCGGCGAGGGGCCCGAGTACGGCACCCCCGAGCAGGGCCTGATCGCGCAGATTCGCGCGATGATCAAGTTCGAGCGCTGGGACGACATCCTCAAACCCGACGAGATCGAGTGGCCCGAAGGTGAAGACTTCAAGCTGCCCCGCGCCTTCGCCGAAACCCTCGCGTACATCGGACAGGGCAAGCTCGTCGACGCCCGCGTCCGCCTCGGAGAAGCCAAGGAACTCCTCCGAAATCTGCCCGGTGGCCCCGCCGGCGGACCCCCGATGCCTTCGCCCGTCCCGCTCCCGCCGGTCGCGCCCTTTGCCATCGAGATGAGCATCGCCGAGGGCCTGCTCTGCGCCGCCGAGGGCAATCTCCTCGACGCGACCCGCTTCCTCACCGAAGCCGCCGCCGCGGAGAAAAAGCTCCGTGAAGCCGAGTTCTACCCCAACGACCCGCCCGACGCGGCGTGGCCCGCCATGCGGCTGCTCGGCGATGTCTACCTCCGGGCCGGCGAACACCGCCTCGCGATCGAAGCCTACGGCCGAGCTCTCGAACAGGAACGCAACGACGCGTTCTCTCTCGCCGGGCTCGCGCAGGCCTGCTTCCGCTCCGGCGATCGCGCCAAAGCAACCGAGTACGCCGGTCGGTTCGCCGCCGTCTGGTCCGGTTGCGACCCCGGACTGCGCTGGAAAGCCGAGGTCGACGCTCTGGGTCTGAACGCGGCTCCCCTCGCCGTCACGCCTCTGGTCGAGCGTCCCTACACGCTCGACGTGCAGAAAGATCTCGGCCCGCTCGACTGGGAACCCTTCGCCGCTCCCAAGCTCGACTGCACGGACACGGACGGCAAAGCCGTCGCTCTCGAAGACCTCCGCGGCAAGAACATCATCCTCGTCTTCTACCTCGGCGACCAGTGCCCGCACTGCGTCGAACAGTTGATCGCCCTCAACGCGAGAGCCGCCGACTGGGAAGCCGAGAACACCGTCGTGCTCGCGATCAGCAGCACCTCCCCCGCGGACAACAAATCCTCCGAAAAGCTCGGCAAGCTCGCGATGCGTCTGCTCTCCGACAAAGACCACGAAAACGCGAGACGGTTCACCTCCTACGACGACTTCGAGGAGATGGAACTGCACTCGACGATTCTGATCGACGCCAAGGGACGCGTGCACTGGAAACGCACCGGCGGCGACCCGTTCATGGACCTGGACTTCCTGCACGCATCGCTCAAGCGGATGAACGCGAAGCCCGAAAGCACCGAGCCCGCCAAGGGAGGGTGACGCTCCGTTGGGCCATCACCAGGATCACTGCTTCGGCCGCTTGCCAGCCGTCTTCGTGGCCGCTTTCCCAGCCGCCTTGCCAGCCCGTTTGTCGGCCCCTTTGCCAGTCTTGCGGCGACTGGCGGCGGTCTCTCGGACGAGGACCGCCCCGCGACCCTCTTCCGCAAAGGGCACGCGGTGCCGCGCGATGGCTTCTTCGACGAACGCGGCCACCGCGGGCTTCCTGAGCGTCGCTTGAGACGCAAGCTCGATCCACCGGGTCTGCGAGCCCGAGCCCTTGAGAAGCTTCTCAGGATCCGGCAACGCCTTTCCGAAGTTGAAGTAGAGCTTGACCCCGTCCGCATCGCCGCGAATCGCGAACACGCCCTCGTACCCGCGCTCGTCGGGCGAGACGCTGATGATCACCGCATCGCGGTACTCGTACACGATCTCGATCGCCGTCGGAAGCCGCTTGCGGAGAGCTTTCCGCGTCACCTTCACCAAAGCCGCGCTCCCGCCCGCGTGCTCGGCGACCAGCTTGCTCAGCGAAGCCTCCGCGGCCCGGCGTTCAGTCGCGGATTGGATGCTCGGCTTTGTGGTGATCAAGGTGAGTCCTCTACGGAATGGTCGAAGTCCGGATCGCATGTTAATCGGGACTGCGAACCCCCGTGCGTTCCGCGAGGCTCATGCGAAGACGATTCCGGGGCGCAACAGCGGTCTGCCCCTCGCGTGCGTCGGCGTGGCGTTCGCGTGGCTCTGCTCCCGGTAAACACGATCGCCTCTGATCCGCCGCTTACGACCCAGCGGATTCAGCGTCCTCCAAGTCTCAGAGGCAGCCAAACGCAAAGCCCGGAACGCCCTTCCCGACCCTCAAATCAAGACCGGGCGGCGACCGGCTTGACTCCGCGTCAGATGGGCCCAATAGTTGCACAATGACGCAAGTACGCAAGCGAAAGACCCCCGCCACCCCCAAGCAGGCCGCCGCCTGCGGCGGGCCTCTCGATAGCCTCCTCGACCCCGAACTCTTCAAAGCCCTCGCCGACCCCACCCGCGCCACCCTCATCGCCTGCATCGCCAAGTGCGGCCGCGGATGCTCCGTCGGTGAGGTCGCCGAGTGCTGCTCCGTCGATTTCTCCGTCGTCTCTCGCCATCTCGCGATGCTCGCCCGTTCCGGCGTGCTCGAAGCCAAAAAGGAAGGCCGCACCGTGTTCTACCGCGTCCGCTACGCCGAACTCGGCAAAGCCTTCCGCTCGCTCGCGGACGCTCTGCAAGACTGCTGCCCGGATTCCGGCTGCGAAGGAGGCTCCTGCAATGGCAACTGCCGCTGATCCCATCCGCGTTCTCTTCCTCTGCACCGGAAACTCCTGCCGAAGCCAGATGGCCGAGGGCTGGGCCCGCGCCCTCCACGGCTCACGGATCCACGCTCTTTCCGCCGGCACCCACCCCAGCACCCTCAACCCCCTCGCCGTCCGAGCCATGGCCGAAGCCGGCGTCGACATCTCCAAGCACTCCGCCAAGACCGTTGCCCAAATCGCAACCCCCTTCGACGTCGTCGTCACCGTCTGCGACGCCGCGAGCCAAGCCTGCCCGACTCTCCCCGGAGTTCGGGCGATCCACGCCGCATTCGACGACCCGCCCCGCCTCGCGGCCAGTGCCGCATCCGACGACCAAGCCATGCCGCACTACCGCCGCGTTCGCGACGAGATCAAAGCGTTCATCCAGAACCTCCCCGCCACCCTGCTCCCAACCTCCGCCGGAGAACCCGCCATGACCAAGCGTTCCTGCTGTGATGATTCCTGCTGCTCACCCTCAACCGCCAGTCAGTCTTCCGCGCCGGTCGCCGCCGATGCCAACACCGTGCGCGAACAGGTCCGCGACGGCTACGCCAAAATCGCCCAGGGCGGCTCCTGCGGGCCAAGCGGCGGCGGCTGCTGCGGCGCGATCACCTTCCTCCCCGACGACCTCGCCAAAGCGATCGGTTACGTGAGCGGGGAACTCTCCGCCGTCCCCCAAGGGGCCAACATGGGCCTCTCCTGCGGCAACCCGACCGCGATCGCTTCGCTCAAGCCCGGCGAGGTCGTGCTCGACCTCGGTGCAGGCGGCGGCTTTGACTGCTTCGTCGCCGGCCCCAAGGTCGGCAAGTCCGGCCGCGTGATCGGCGTCGACATGACCCCCGACATGCTCACCAAAGCCCGCCGCAACATCGAAACCTACCGCTCGCGGACCGGCCTCGACAACGTCGAGTTCCGCCTCGGCGAGATCGAAGCCCTCCCCGTCGCCGACGCCTCCGTCGACGTCGTTATCTCCAACTGCGTTCTCAACCTCTCTCCCGACAAGCCGCGCGTCTGGCGCGAAATCGCCCGCGTCCTCAAGCCCGGCGGC
>JBIKTT010000250.1:0-4548 GCA_044347925.1 Phycisphaerales bacterium | reverse complement strand
GAGCGAGTATCCGCACGTGGGGCAAGCCGTGGGTTGGCTGCAGTGCGGGCAGACTTGCTCTTCGGGCAGAAACCAGTACCCGCAGGTTCTGCACGCGAGGTTGGACGGCCGCGCTCTGCGCATCATCCAGATGATGATGGCGAAGACCGCACCGATGCAAATGAGCGAAGCCGAGCAGAACCAGTTCGAGCGTGTCTGGAACAGGGCGGAGTTTGGACCTCCGCTGGGCGCGGATGACGCCCAGCCCCAGAACGCGGCGGAATGGCCGAACAGGAGAGCAAGCAGGATGAGCACGACTTGAGCGGTGCAACCGATCGTCGTGCCGATCCATCGTCGGTTTCGAGGAGGCTGACGCATGACGAGAGCTTGGTGAGGCTGTCTCTTCGGCGTGGTGGGGAAGGAACGACCTCGGCCTTGATCTACGACCGTTTCGCCACAACCTGCAGCGTCACGCGGTCAATCGTCACGCCCATCCGCTTGGCGATCTCTTCCAGCGCGGACTTGGGCAGCGAGTCCAAAAGCTCTCGCGACAGATCCTCCGGCAGGTCGACGACCTGGCCGTCGGCGGCGAGCAGGTGGGCGTGGCTGCTCGTGTCCGCGTCAAACCGGCAGGGGCCGGAGACGCTCGGCAGGCGGTGGGCAAGCCCGGCGTCGCAGAGGGCATCCAGCGTGTTGTAGACGGTGGCGAGGCTGAGGTCGCAGTCGCAAGGCGTGCCGCCGATGGGCTGCTGCCCCGCGTGGGCGCGGCTGACCGAGTGGTAGATCTCATCCGCCGTCGGGTGGGCTTTGGTCGCCGCCAGAGCGGCGTAGACCACCTCGCGCTGCTTGGTATGACGCAGCGACCGCTCGCGGAAGATCTCCCGGATGGCTTCGGTGGACAGGTTCAGCACAGGCCGAATTCTAGGCTCCCGGCGATGCCCGCCCGCGAGCCCTACTCCACGGCGTTCATGAACAGGCCGGTGGCGAGTTTGGGGTAGAAGAAGGTCGATTTCTGGGGCATCAGCTCGTTGGCTTTGCTCACCGCCCGGACGGACTCAAGCGGGGTCGGCCGGACGACGATGGCGATCTGGGCAAACCCGCCGCCTCCGCCCGAGCCGGTCTCGAGTCCCTTGCCGATCTCCTGCACTTCCTCGACCGAGTGCGGGAAAGCCCACTTCACCGGGTCGCCGCCGTTGAGCTTGGGCTGGCAGATGTCCTCGACGATCGCGTGCTGGATGATGGCGACATCAAGCTCGCGCCACGCTTTGGGCTTGGTTGGGAAGCGAGCCTGAAGCGGGTCGGGCCGCACGAGTGTGGCGACGAAGTTGCGGCCGGTCTTGAAGTCGACCAGCCCGAGGACGCACGCGTGGCTCCCTGGCATGGAAGTGGGGGCCGAGGTGACCATCGCTTCCTCAAGCCGCTTGGCGTCGGCCGGCGCGGGTCGGATGTCGAGCAGGTTCTTCGTCGCTTCCGCGAACGCCTCGAACGTGTACCCCTTCATCCCTCCCAGCACGCGGTGCGTCGGGCCGATGACCAGGCCCGGGTCCGACATGCTCACGAGCACGAACATGCACCGCCGCGCGGGGTGGTCCGTTGGCGTGGGCCCCAGGCCCTGCAGGTAGTTGAGCGCCGTGGTGTACCGGTGGTGCCCGTCCGCGATGAAGATGTCTTCGCCGGCGAGCGCATCCGCATAGGCCTTGATCGACGCGTCATCATCCACCGTCCAGACCTCGTGCTTCACCTGGTCCAGCGGAGAGACGGCGTGCATATCCGCCCGGCGCGAGTCCATGATCCGGCGCACGTGCGTGGTCGCGACGCCCTTGTCGTCCGGGTGCAAGCCGAAGATCGGCGAAAGCTGCGTCTTGGTCGCTTTCATCAGAGCCATCCGGTCCTCCTTGGGACCGCTGAAGGTCTGTTCGTGCGGCAGGATGCCCCCGCCGGCCCGGGGGCCGAAGGGGACGATGTCGAGGGTGCAGGCCATGCCGCAGCGCTGGTGCTGGCGACCGTTCATGGTGAAGGTCTGCCGATAGGCGAAGATCGCGGGCTTGTCGCGGCGGGTGATGTGGCCGGACTGCTGTGCGGAGCGGAGGGCGTTTCCCGCCGCTTCATAGGCCGAGGGAGGGCCGAGCTCCTTCGCCGGGACGTGCGGCAGGTCGATCGCGACGATGTTTCGCGCGTCCTTGCCGAGAAGAGCCTGCTTGCCGCGGAGGTCCAGCACGTCGTACGGCGGCGCGATCACCGCGGAAACATCGCCGGTGCCTTTGAAGAACTGAAGAGCGCGGAACGGGTGGATCGCGGGCATGGGGACTCCTTCGCGGAGAGTGTAACGATTCCGCTCCCGGCCTTCAAACCTCGCCGAACCTCCGGGATTTCACGGGGGAGCGATGGTCAGCACGCCCCGCCAGATCATGACGCCCAGGACAAGGCTGAGCGCGATCCGGTACCAGCCGAAGGGCGTCAGGCCCCGGCGGTTGAGGAAGCCGACGAGCCAACGCACCGCGATGGCGGCGGAGATGGCGGCGACGACGATGCCGATGATGGCGTTGCCGGTGCCGAGGGCTTCGAAGACGTTGGGGCCGCCGGATTTCTTGGCTTGGCTGAGGTTTTTGTAGAGGTCGTAGGCGCAGGCCGCTCCGAGGGTGGGCAGGCCGAGGAGGAAGGAGAACTCCGCGGCGGCGGCGGGGCGCAAGCCGGTGAGGCATCCGCCGGCGATGGTCATCATCGAGCGGCTGGTGCCGGGCCACATGGCGACGCACTGGAAGCAGCCGATGAGGAGAGCTTGCCGGGGCGAAAGGTCGGTGATTTCGAGTTCGCGGTGGCGGCGGAGGCCGAAGCGGCCCTTGCGCCAAGCGTCGATCCACATCATGAAGAGACCGCCGACGAACAACGCCGCGACGACGGGTTTGGGGTGGAAGAGGGCGTTCTTGATCGCTTTGCTGAGCAGGAACCCGAGCACGGCGGCGGGGAGAAAGGCGAGCACGAGGTTGAAGAAGAGGGCGGCCCCGTGGGGGTCTTTGCCGAGCAGGCCGCGGGCCATCTGGACGATGCGGGACCAGTAGAGACCGACCACCGCGAGGATCGCTCCACCCTGAATGATGATGTTGAAGTCATCGACCGCGTCCTTCACCTCGGGCTTGTCCAAGCCGAGGAGCGCGGAGGTCAGGATCAGGTGTCCCGTTGAGGAGATCGGAAGAAACTCGGTGATCCCTTCGACCAAGCCGAGTATGAGAGCGTGCCACCACGTCATGCGGAGTCCTTCCTGCTTCCACCCCCCGCGCCCGGCCCGGACGCGACGGCGAGTGTAGCAGCGAGCGGATGCTCGATGCTTGAGATGGCCCGATCAGCCCTGCACGTCAAGCGTGCGGCCCGCGAGGATTGCTGTTGCCGCTTGGTTGCGGTCCGCCGGATGCCGGTAGAACGCGAGCGGGCCGCTCAACGGCGATGTCGAAGCCGGCGTCGAAACAGGGTTTGCCGGCGCGGCGACCGTCCCCGCGACCAATCCGCGGGCCTTGGCTCCCGCTTCCGGCATCGCGGGACGCGCGGGCTTGAGGGAGTAGGAGCTTGCGGCGTCGTGATGGTTCGGCTGGCTGCGTGGGGAGATGCTGCTCAAGGGGCCTCCGAGGGCAAGGTGCCACAGGGATCGGAGATTGGCCGCCGCCCGCACCAGTCGAAAGCGAGATTCGCATTCTCGGACGCAACCAGGTCGGATCATGCCGACGATCGGGCATTACTTGAGCAGTTCGAGGCACTGCTTGCCGAGGTCATCACCTCGGTTGGTCGCCCAGTCCATGGCGGTCTGGCCGTTGGCGTCCTTGGCGTCCTTGCGGGCTCCGGCTTCGAGGAGCATCTTGACCACGGCGGCTTCTCCCCGGTCGGCGGCCCGCATCATGGGGGTGACGCCCAGCTCGTCGGCCTTGTTGGGGTCTGCTTTGGCGTCCAGGAGGAGCTTCACGGCTTCGGCCGGGGCGCCGTCCTCGCAGGCCGCGTAGAGAGCGGTCTTCTGCTCCTTGTCGGTGGCGTTGAGATCGGGGCTGGTGACCAGGATTGCGCGCACTTTGGCGACGTTGCCGTCGCGGGCGGCGAGCAGGAGGGCCGACTGGCCCCACTTGTTGCGGAAGGAGGCGTCGGCGCCCTTGGCGAGCATGGCTTCGACGGTTTCGGCGGGGCCCTTGGCGGCGGCGAGCATGAGGGGCGTCCAGCCTTCGACGGAGCGGGCGTTGACGGTCGCGCCGCCGTCGAGGAGCGCACGGGCGGCGGCGGCGTCGCTGAGGGTGGCGGCGAAGAAGAGAGCGGTCCAGCCGTCGCGGGTGGCGGTGTCGGGCTTGGCCCCGGCTTTGAGGAGAGCGGCGACGGCGTCGGCTTTGCCGGCCTGGGCGGCGAGCATGAGGGCGGTCATGCCCGGCTTCTGACCGGGGACGGCGTCCTGAGCGGCTTCCAGATCCGTCCCGCCCTTCGCGGCTTCCTGAAGGGAAGCGACGTTGCCGGACTTGACGGCATCAAAGACACCCTGCGACTTGCCCGGGGCTTTGGCGGGAGTCTCGGCGAGGCTTGAGTTCAGCGAGGTTGTCC
>JBIKTT010000249.1:0-4555 GCA_044347925.1 Phycisphaerales bacterium | reverse complement strand
AGACGTCGCCGATCGTCAGATCACCCTTGATCACCCGCGACCCGCCGTACAGAAGCACCGCCACCGACGCTCCCGGCACCAGAAACGCCCACACGATCTCGAGCACCCGGCTCCGCCACCAGATCAGCACCTCTTGGCGGCCCATCATGTGGTTCCCGAGCGCGAACCGCCTCGATTCGGTCGCGCCGCGAGCAAACCCGCGCACCACCCGAACCCCCGCGAACGTCTCCGTCGAGTGCGCATCCGTCGTCGACCGCGTCTCCTTCACGTCCCGGTAAAGCGGCCGAATCTTGTTGATCCACTGCCGGTGCGTCAGCCACGTCGCCGGAATAATCGCAAGCCCGCCGACGAGCATCTTGACGTCCACGAGCGCCAGAATCCCAAGCGTGCCCACCAACTGAATGATCGCTCGCCAGGGGTTGTAGATCAGGGTGAAAAGCAGGTCGCCCGCCGCTCCGGCGTCCTCCCGGAGCAAACCGGCCACCCCGCCCGTCTTCAGCGACTGGATCCGGTGAAGCGGCAGGTTCACCGCGTGGCCGAACGCCCGCCGCCGCAGCCGGGCTTTCAGAAGATGCGTCATCCGCGTCATCTGCCACCGGCCCCACATCCCCACACCCACCGCCACCACCGAAATCAGCATCATCAGGCCGCCGATGGTCCAAAGCAGAGCCACCCGGTCCCGGATCGGCACCCACGGCGGCAGCCCCGCCGGCCCCGGATTGTCCGTCACCGCGTAGTCCACCGCGAACTTGGTCGCACTCGGCAAAAGCAGCGCCAGGGCCGTCGATACCGAAAGCGTGCCCAACGAAACCGCCAACGTGAATCTGCCCGGCCCCAATTCGGCGAATAACTTCCAAAGAAGGGTGAAAAAGCCGCGCCCGGACTTCCCGTTCGCGTCTTTCTTGATTGGTTTGGTCTCCGAGCCCGCGCTCCCGGTGCGCCCCAAGTACTCGGTATATCGGACGCGGCTCGGCGGTGGAATCGAACGCATCGGCGGATCCTAGGTGTCGCGAGCCGGTCAAATGGCTCTCCGGAGGCGAAGATGGCGGCGATCCTTCGCTTCCGGCTGGTACGATGAGCATTGCTCGGCCTGATGGTGCGTTGTTTTGGGAGTCGTCCGGCATTTCTCGGATGACTCCGGAGTCTCGGGCGAATCGCCGTTCTGGTGGTGCCCGAGCCGGCTCGGATCGCAGGGTGGGGGGGAGGGTTCGTTATGTCGTTCACGTCAACGCCAAAGCGGTCGCGTGTCGGGTCCGTGCTCCAGAGCGTGTCTTTCCTCGTGGTGTTCATGCTCGCGCTGTTCCCCTCCGGTGCGCACGCGCAGCAGAAGTGGTACATCCACGGCGAACTGGGCGATGACTCCAACTCCGGCCTCTCGTCCGCCGCTCCGCTCCGCACGCTGCACCGGTTTGAACTGGCGACCGGCCGCGGCGAGGTTGAGGACCGGTCCGAGGTGCTGATGGCCGGCACCTTCCGCGAGTCGCTCATCCTCAACATGGACTTCGCGGCTCCGGCTCGCACCCTGACCTTCCGCCAGTGGACCGAGAACGATCCGAACGTCGCGAACCTCAAACTCTCGCAAGCCGTGCTTCGCGGCGATAAGCCGGTCCGCGGCTGGACTCGTGCCGGCAAGACCCACCGCTACGTCGCCACCGTTCCCGCGGGTCTCGCCCTCGCGAGCGTCGTCTGGAACTGGGACATCAACATCGACAACCGCGGCCGCCACCTGGCCCACCTCGTCCCGGTGACCTCGATCGCGCTCGTCGAAACCACGCCCTACTCGTGGTTCTATACGGGTACCCAGCTGCACATCAACGTCTCCTCGGCTTCCGGCGAGGACGTCAATCCCGGCAACGGCGAGGTTGCGTACGTGCCGTACGGCGAAAATGGCGGCCTCACGATCTCGCGAGGCGTCGGCTGCGTGATTCACGGGCTCCATAGCTATCTCTGGCTCAACGACTTGCAGGGCTCCTACGGGTTCTCGCAGGAGCACTCGGTGAACGGCTCGATCGTGGAGTGCGTCACGGTCGACACATCCCACCACGGCATCGGCTTCACCGGCGAAACGGGCGATGGCAACAGCATCATCGGCTGCGTCGTCTCGGGCCTGATGGGCCTCCGCGTCGACAACTCCGCCGATGCTTTCGGGTTTCTTTCGAGCGGGAACGCGATCAACTCCGGCCTGATCGAGGACTGCATCGCCCACTGCTACTCGCTGATGCGTCCGGACGGTCAGCCGCTCAACCCAAGCCGCAACATCCACGGCTTCCGCTGCGGCACCAGCGGCCAGGGGCAGTTCATCCGCAACCTCGATATCCGCCGGCTCACGGTCTACAGCTATTTCCCGGCGTGCGGTGACCGCTCCACGCCGTTCCGCATCACCGACGCGGCGCCCCCGACCAATCCGCTGGACCCCTCGACGTACGGCGTCAGGTTCGATCAACTCCGCGTTGAACGCGGCGGAGTCGTTCTGATCAGCGGTGATGGCGCACATGCGTCGTTCGTCAATTCCACCCTTGATCTCTCCGATTGCGCCCGCCGCGACCAGCAGTACACGGGGGCGTTCTCCACCAACTTCGGCTTCTTCGCGAACAACCACGTCCTGCTGAAGAACTCCCGCGTGATCGCGAACGTCGACGACTCCAACGGCGCGTTCTGGGTCGGCTGTGTCTTCATGCTCAAGCGCGGGTTGTCGCTCTACCTCGTCGACTCGGCGGTCGATGAGGTCGGAATGCGGACACGCGGCTCGACCGCCACGATGTTCCGCTGGTTCGACACGATGGGCCGTCTTTACGTCCGCGGCACGACCTTCACCTTCCGTTACCCCTTCGGCGTCAAGCGTCTTTGCATGGGTGACACCGCCGTCGCTCCCGTTGGCCGCGACTTTGATTTCTGCCGCTACGTCGGCCTCACCAACGGCCCCTACTACACCGAGTGGTACGGACCCTCCTTCGGCCTGCCCGACATCAGGTCCGAAGCCGCGTGGCTCAGCAACGACATCGGAGATACCCACGGCACCGCGTCCGCCGGCGGCCTGATCTCCCCGTCGGGCTCCACCGTGACCCCCGGCTCCGATGAGCACGAAGACGACCGTCCCCGCTGAGTCCCTCGTCTAGTCCCCGAAGAGCAGACCCTGCGATCGGTCTTCACGCGGCTTGAGGAACGCCGACGAGTTCAGCGACTGCCTCCGCCCGTCCAAGCCGTGCCGCTTGGCGAAGACGTCAAAGCACGTGCGGATCCGCGCCGCGATCGGCCCCCGCCCCTTCAGCCGCGTACCCCACGACGATTCGTACAGATCCCCGTCCCGCGTCTGCCTCAGCAAGCTCTCGACCTTCGCCGCCCGCGCAGGCACATGACGTGCGAGCCACTCGAGAAACAGCGCTTTGATCTGGTGCGGCAGCCGAAGCAGGACGTATCCGGCGCTGGTCGCCCCGGCTTTGGAAGCCGCTTCGAGCAGAGCCGGTAGCTCATGGTCGTTCAGCCCCGGGATCATGGGCGCCGTCATCACGGTGACCGGGATCCCCGCTTGCGAGATCTCGCGGATCGCTTCGAGGCGTGCCGAGGGCGACGACGCTCGAGGCTCCATCTTCGACGCCAGCTCATTGTCCAAACTCGTCAGACTGATCGCCACCGCGCACGCACGGTGCTCATGGAGCATGCGTAGCAGGTCCAGATCCCGCGTCACCAGCCGGTTCTTCGTGATGATCGAAACCGGCTGGCGGCACTCGACCGCAACCTCGAGGCAAGCCCGCGTGATCCCAAGCTCGCGCTCAACCGGCTGGTACGGGTCCGTCACGCCCGACATCATGATCGGCTCGCCCTGCCACGACTTCGAACCCAGATGCTTGCGGAAAAGGGCCGGAGCGTCGTGCTTGGCCATGATCCGCGTCTCGAAATCCAGCCCGCACGACATTCCGAGGTACTCGTGCCCTGGCCTGGCGTAGCAGTACACGCATCCATGCTCGCAGCCGCGGTACGGGTTGAGCGTCCACGAGAACGACAGATCCGGCGAATCCACCTCGTTGATGATGGACCGTGTGGTGTCGGGCTCGACGCGGGTCACGACGCGTGCGGACGGCTCCTCCTCCGTCCGCACGCGATCGCGCTCCTCACTCAGCACGTGAAGCCGGATGGTCTCGAACCGGTTGCCCGGGTTGAGCCCCGCGCCCCTTCCCTTGGCCGCTCCGTGCGCGATCCCGTCGGCCACCTCACCCGATGGCGGGTCCGGCTCGACGAATTCGTCGCGTTCGACGCGGGGCATGACCAATCATATACCAAACAAAGACCCGATCAAGTCCCCACCCGGCTACGCTCCGGCGTGCCCGATCCCGTCGTTTCGTCGCCGCCGTTCCGCACCCTCTCGGTCCTCCCGATCCACATCGCGGGCGCTGTGATGGTGCAAGCGACCCAGTTCGCGATCGCGGCGATGATCCCGATCATCGCGATCAAGCACTTTTCCGCGGACGCGCGGCAGTCGGTGATCCTCACCGCGGCACCGGTCGTCCTCTTCGCGCTCTCTATCTTCTGGAACGCGATCTTCGAGCGGTCGCCTCTC
>JBIKTT010000248.1:0-4557 GCA_044347925.1 Phycisphaerales bacterium | reverse complement strand
CGCGGCCCGGCCGCTTGAGGTCGACCTCGATCAGGTCCGGGCGGCTGCTCGCCAGGATCCACATGATCTTGCCGCGGTTGCGGGTGTTGCTCATCTCTTCGGCGAACATGGAGTAGACGCGCCCGCCAACGCCGCTGTCGCCGGACTCCGCTTGCCGCTTGCCGAGCGACTGGTCGGCTTCATCGACGAAGACCACGCAGCGGCCAAGGGCTTTGAGCAGGCGGAAGATCGTCTCGAGATTCGCTTCGGTCGAGCCCACCCAGCGGTCGCGGAAGTTCTTGAGCTTGACGACCGGCACGCCCGCCGAGCCCGCCAAGCACTCGACCATGTACGTCTTGCCCGTGCCGACGGGCCCGCAGATGAGGTATCCCATCGGCAGCGCCGCGAGGTCGTTGTTCTTCCAGAGAGCGATGTCCTGACGCAGGTGTTCCTTGACCTTCTCCATCCCGTGGATGTCGTCAAGCGTGCGGTCGGGCTTGATGAACTCGATCAGGCCGCCGGTATCCTTCTCGATCATCTGCTTTTTGATGTCGGTGAGGTCGCTGTCGGCGATCGGCTGCTTGAGGTGCTGCCGCGTCTTGAGCATCGACTCGACGGCGCTGACGGTCGTGCCGGAAAGCGCCGCTGCGAGCTTGCCCAGGTCCTTGCCGAGTTCGCCGAGCGCCGCTTGGAACGTCGGCGCGAGGTGTTTGAGTGTCCGCTCAAGCTCTTCCGGCGTCGGAAGCGGGACCACCATCCGGGCCGTCCGCGGGTTGTTCACGAGCAGCGGGTGCAGGTCCGCCACGTTGTCCGTCAGCAGGAACGTCGCCAGCGGATGGCCGGTCAGAAGCGGTTCATTCGCCCATTCACGCAGGTGCATCGCCAGGGCCGAGAGGTTGTAATCGGTCGAGCCGCGCACGGCGGGGGCGATGAGGGCCGCGGACTTGATGAAGACCGCCGCGTGGATCGGCTTCTGGCCCATCAGCCGCAGGTTGGCGATGTATCGCAGGTAGCCGGTGAGGAACTCGACCGCGAGGCGGGGCTCGCGCGGGACGTTCGGAGCGGCTTTGAACGTCGGCCACTGGCTGAAAAGCTCCCCGCCCTTCTCGACGCGGATGCCGTTGCCCAGGTCGTAATGGATCACGACGTCAAACCGCGGCAGGAGGGTCGCGGTGATGAAATCCGTGAGCGTGCCGAGGCGCGGCTTGTCTTCCGGCTTGCCCCCGTTCGTCGTCGCGGCGCCCGGCACCGTCACGAGCGACAGGTCCATCACGTTGCCCGAGATGATGAACTGGCTGGAAGCGTGCGATTCGTACTGTGTCACGAGGTCGCGTGCCCACTGCGGGAGCGGAGCCTGCGCGATGTCGGCGGTCGTCGTGGGGCCGGCGTTCGGGGTGGATGGAGTCGCGTCGGGCATGATTGGTCCTCAATTTCGCGAGCGGACAAGGTCATCGTCGAGATCGATGCTCCCGGTGCTGTTGCCGAAGAGCCGGGCATCGAGCATCTGGCTTGCGAGCTCGATCCGCGTCGAGACGGCGACGGGCTTGCCGCGGAGCGAGGCTTCGTCGAGCGCAAGCTCGACCTGGGTGCGAATGCGCTGGAGGTCGCTGGTGATCTCGCTGATCGCGACCTCGCGTTGCTCGGCCACGCTCAGTCGCTTTCGAAGCAGTTCGAGGGTCGCGGTCCTGGACTTGCGGACCGTGTCCGTGAGCGTGTCGGAGCGAAGCTCGAGTTCCACCGCGTCGATCGAGGCACGAATTCGTGTGGCGGCCGAGCCCGCCGCGGCCTGGAACAGGCGCTGCTTCTGGTGGAGGAGGCGGACCGACAGCCCCCGGAGCTTGTCCAACGCCTCGGCCGTCGTGCGCATCTCGGTCTCGTCCGCGCCCTGTTCGCGGTAGAGCGTGAGCACCTCCTGGCACTTGAGTCGAAGCTCGTCCAAGGCCCGGCGCGAGTCGGCGTCGAGCTGGGCTTCGAGTTCGCTCGTCGCGAGGGACGTCTCTCCGCGGTTGCCCGCGGCCGCGTCGATCACCGTGCGGAACCGCGGGCTGCTGGCGAGGCCGAAGGTAAGCCCTCCGATCACGCCCAAGCCGAGGAGCCAGATGGCGGGGTGGATCAGCCCGAGAATGGCGAAGGCACCCGCGCCCAGGGCGATGAGTGGCACGTCGCCCAGCCCCGCGATCCGCGGTCGTGCCCAGAACGCGGCTTTGACGTATTTGAGCATGCTGGGGTCGGTGGAGGACTTAGTTCTTCACTTCGCCGTTGCCCATCGTGCGGGTGGCGTCGGCGACGGGCGCGGCGGAGTTGCCGGGGAGCGCGATCCCTTCGGCCGCGGCGAAATCCGCGAGGGCCTGGTCGGCGAGAGCGCTCTGCTCAGCTTCTTTGAGACGGATCTCGCCCATGCTCATCGAGTCCTGAGCCACGCGGACGCGGCCGGCGGCTTTCTGGCGGTCCTCCTCGACCATGTTGTGCAGCCGATCCAGCGTGTCGCCCGAGCCGCCGATCTTCGTGACCATCCCGGAAGCCATCTCTGTGAGCTCGGCCATCGCTTTCTTGACCTTGAGGTCGTCCAGGCCGCGGCGGAGGGACTCGATCTTGGCCTGGGCCGCCGCGATCGAGACGTCGCGGGCTTTGAGGAGGTCCTTGTACGTCGTCTCGGCCTGCTCAAGCTGGACCTGATTCTCCGTCAGTTCACGCTCGATCGTCTGAAGCTGCAAAGCGTACTGGGCCGCCGCGGCGCGGTTGCCGACCTTGAGGTTGGCGGACGTCTTGGCCCGCAGCTCCTGCTGGTCCTTCTGGAGCTTCTTGACCTGCGTCATCAGACGCTCGCAGAGGCCCGCATGGCTGGCCAGACCCTGGTTGTACTGCCCGATCTGCTTGCGCAGATTCTCCTTCTCGACTTCCAGGAGAGCCTCGGGATTCTGCCGCTCGATTCCCGAGATGAACAGGCTGAGAAACCCTTTGATGAGGTTGGCGATGCGCTGAAACATGTCGATCTCCAAAGGCCCTTTGTCGGGCGGTGGGTGAGCGTAGGGGGGCGTCTTCTTCTATTTCCGCTGCCAGAGGACCTGCAATTCCGTGATCACACGGGGTTCGGGAGCCTCGCACATCGTCGGAAGATCGATCTTGAGGCCATAGGACGCAAACTTCGTGAACGGGCTGTCCGGGCCTTTCACCGGGACCTGCACGTTCGCGGGCCTGAACCCGAGTTCGAGAGCCCGGACCTGCGCAGGCTCGGACATGAGATAGTCGAGGAACTTCCCGGCCGCCTCGCGCTGCTCAGGAGCGGACCAGGGCACGTTCAGCACGTAGTAGGGGTTGTCGTTCCAGAGATTGCGGTCCGGGTACACGACGCGGAAGGGTTCCCACCTGCCCTCGGCCGCCGGGATCATCTCGATCACCGTGCTTTCGTACACGAAGAGGACGTCAAAGCTCGAAGGCCCGCGCTGCACCATCTCCCGCATCAGGTTCCCCGTGCTGTTCGAGCTCGCCACCGCGGCCTTCATCAGCGGCTTGGACCATGCGAGGTAGTCCGGGTTGCTGACGTCGCCGAGGGTCAGCCCCGAAGTCTTCTGGGCAAAGTCGTACCCCTGGAGGATCAGCGTCATCAGCCCGCTGTTTGATTCGGCGGGGTTGGTGTGGCCGTACTTGAGGAAGCCCCACGGCTGCTGGGCTTTCTGCTGTTCATCGGTCAGCCCGCGAATCGCCTGCCACGACCCGTTGCTCTTGCTCAAAGCGTTGGCGATGGCGCGGAACGAAAGCTCCCGCTGCGAAGCGACAAACGCTTTGTACCGCTCCTCCCACATCACCCAGACCATCGGCGTGAACGCGAGAAACTCGGCTTTGGCGATCGGGTCCGCTCCGGGGTGCTTGAGGGCCCATTCGTCAGTGAGGATGGGGCGGTAGATCGCGCTCGCGGGGCTCCAGACGTGGATGTTCTTGGCTTTGTCGTCTCCGCGAAGGACCGCCTGCGCCCCTTCGACCGAGCCCATCGGGATGAGCTCGACGCGGATGCCCGCACCCGCCGGGCTTGCCGCGAACTGCTCCACGGCCCAGGTCAGCCAAGCCCGCTTCTCCGTTCCGTACGCGATGCCGATCGACACCGGCGGCTTGGCCGGCGGGTTGACCGCATCAGGCGTAGTCGGCCGGTCGGAAGCGGGGGTCCCTCCGCCCGCCACGGGCTTCCTGAGAAACCAGTACGCGGCTCCGCCGATGCACCCGGCGAAAAACAGGAAAACCACGAGCTTGCCGATGAGGGTGAGACGCTGGCCTTCGTTCGTAGGCTGAGGCATGGATGCTCCGTGAACTGCTAGAAGAAGGTCGCGATTTCCTTGAACACCTTGCGGATGTTCCCCGTGTCGCCCTTGAACGCCCGAGCCTGCGTGGTGGAGGAGATCTGTTCCAGGATCTTCTGGTCCGCCTCGCCACCGTAGCCGATCATGAAGATCCGCGTGCTCCGCACCTCGGGGTCAAACGCGATCCGCTTGAGCATCTCCGGGAGCTTCAGCGAGCTGTTGCGATCCTCCCCGTCACTGAGCACGACGATCGCCGTGATCGCTTTGTCGTCCTTGAGATCCTGAA
>JBIKTT010000247.1:0-4564 GCA_044347925.1 Phycisphaerales bacterium | reverse complement strand
CGCTCGATGGCCTGAGCTTCGGGAAGGCCGATCACGATGGGGAACGATCGCACGGCTTCGGCGTCGACCGGATCGGCTTCGCGCAGCTCGATGATCTGCATGTCCGCGAGCTCACGGATCAGGATGCGGGCCAGTTCCATGCGGACGGGCATGCGCGGAGCTCCCGGGGACGGCTGGGGCGAGTGGAGCGACGAGAGAGGATGCGCGGGCCGGGCCGCCCGCGCCGATTCAGCGGTTGCCGCCGGGGACGTTGGTGTCGCCGGCCAGGGTCTGACGCATGGAGGTGTCGGCTTGGAGGTTCTTCATGCGGTAGAAGTCCATGATGCCGAGGTTGCCGCTGGCGAAAGCCTGGGCCATCGCGCGGGGGATCTCGGCTTCGGCGAGAACGACGGCCGCGCGGTTCTTCTGCTCTTCGGCACGGAACTCCTGCTCCTGCGCGATCGCGAGGGCGCGGCGTTCTTCGGCTTTGGCCTGGGCCATCTGCTTATTGGCGTTGGCCTGATCGGTCTGGAGCTTGGCGCCGATGTTGTCACCGACGTCGATGTCGGCGATGTCGATCGAGAGGATCTCGAAAGCGGTGCCGGCGTCGAGGCCCTTGGCCATCACGGTTTTGGAGATGTTCTCGGGGTTGGCGAGCACCTGCTTGTGCGTGAGGGCCGAGCCGATCTCCTTGACGATGCCTTCGCCGACGCGGGCGATGATGGTTTCTTCGGTCGCACCGCCGACGAGGCGGCGGATGTTGGTGCGGACCGTGACCTTGGCTTTGGCTCGGAGCTGGATGCCGTCACCGGCGACGGCGTCGAAGGTGGAGCGGTTGTTGGTCGAGGGGTTGGGGCACTCGATGACCTTGGGATTGACCGAGGTGTTGACGGCTTCGACGATGTCGCGTCCGGCGAGGTCGATGGCGGTCGCGGTGTCCCAGGGGAGCTCGATCTGGGCTTTCTGGGCCGAGATCATCGCGTTGATGACGTTGGGGACGCGGCCGCCGGCGAGGTAGTGGGTTTCCAGCGCGTTGGTCGAGATGTCCATGCCGGACTTCACCGCTCGGATGCGGGAGTAGACGATCATGCGGACGTCGACTTTCCGGAGCCGCATGAAGACGAGCTCGAAGAGGCCGACGCTGGCGCCCGAGACCAGAGCCTGGATCCACAGGCTGAGAAACTGGCCGATGGCGAAGAGGAAGATGAGGACGAAGAGGCCCGCGACGATCCCGATCACGACCCAGACGGCGGTGTCGAGCGCGAGCATGGAAGCGGGCGCCGGGAGAGTCTGAGCAAGCTGCGCGAACGTGTTCTGCATGAGCGAATACCCCTGATTGGCTTTGCGTTTGGCGAGTGAAGGTGGACGTGTCCGGCCGACGTGTCCGTTCGGTCAGAGCGGGGTGAGTATACGCCGACGCCCACCCCGCAACGGGGTCGTCGAGGGAATCAGCTCGGTTCGTGCGCTTGATTCAGGCCCTGATCAGATCGGGCGGACCTTCATCTCGTTGGCGTCCACCGAGACCACCCGAACCTTGGTGCCGGGGGAGATGAAGCCAACCTCGGCCAGCGCATCCACACGCTTGCCTTCGAGCTCGATGATGCCGACGGGTCGCATTTCGGTCAGGACGACGCCGACCTTACCGATGGAAGCGTCCCGCAGGCGGCGGGCTTCCACGTCGCGGGCGCGCCGGGCTTCGAGTTCCTCTTCGGAGGGCAGGCCTATCGCCCGTCTACCCGCGTTGGTGCTCGTCCAGATCGATATCCCCGAGAAGAAGACCGTCGGCAGGAGAATCATCGAGCCCAGGAGACCGCTGACGCCCCAGACGCTGTCGTAGATCCACAAGCAGACGATCCCGGCGATCGCCACCGCCGCAGCGACCATCGAGATGAGCCCCGCCGACGGGACAAAAATCTCGATCACGGTGAGCAGCAGCGCCGCCGCGAGAAGCACAAATCCCCAGATGAGCATCTGATCCATCGGCGTGACTGTAAGGGGGCTCGGACGCGGCGGCATCAGGTGACGGTGTTGTCCGGTTCCGAAGGCGCGGCCGGGCTCGGCTCGGGCTGCTGGGACCCGGGCACCTGTTCGACGACGATCCGGAACCGGTCGGCCGAAACCACGCGGACCGGGACGCCGATGGGGAGGAATCCGCTTTCGGCGACCACGTCGAAGACCTCATCGCCGAAGGAAGCTTTCCCGGAAGGCCGGAGCAGGGTGACCGTGGTGCCGAGCTCGCCGGGGGAGAGTTCGGGGGTCTCGGGGCGGATGGCTCCGAAGAGAGCCTCATCCACCTCACCGGGCGCGGGGCTTTGCAGGGTGTACTTCTTCATGATGGGCAGGGTGCCCAGTTGCCGGATGACGAAGAAGATGCCGAAGATGGCCGTGACGGTGGAGAGAAGCACCGTGACCGCCCCGCGGGCGAGGGAGTCCTGGGCTTCGGGGGTGGAAAAGGCCATGCCGGCGGGGCCGGAGGGGACGAACGTAAACACCAGCCCGACGAAAAGGGTGATCAGCCCGAGCACCCCCGCGACGCCAAACCCCGGGAAGACAAAGAGTTCCAGCGCCAGCAGGATGATCCCGATCCCTACCGCTCCAAGGGACCACCAGTTGGCCATGCCCATGATGAAGCTTGGCCCAAGAACCAGCCCGAGAGCCACCGCGGCAATCAGCCCCGGGACGACCATGCCCGGATGGGTCATCTCGATGAACATCGCGATCATGAAGATCGAGATAAGGAGGCCCCGGACGAAGGGGTTGCTGAGGAACCGGGCCGCGTGCTCGGCCCACGATTGGTCGAGGCGTGTCAGGCGGTTGGCGCCGAAGTAGGCCGTCAGCTCGGCTTCGTCGTTGATGACCGTCCGGCTGAGGCCGAACTGAGCGAGTTGCTTGGATTGAAGCGAGACCGACCCTGTGCCGTCGGTGGCGTAGGTGACCAGACGGTACTTGCCCGCGTCGGCCGCGCTCAACACCGGTCGAGCCGATGCGGTCTCAACCAGACTGACAGGCTGGGTCGCGAGAAGCGAAGCGATCGCGGCGGAGGCCGGGATCGCCGTTGAACCGCCCACGGAAGCAGCGCTCGAAGCGGCGGGCGGGGCCGGAGGGGTTGCCATGCCCATCGTCGGGCCACCCCGAGCCATCGCCACCTCGAACTGTGTCAGCTTGCGTGATGGCGTCAGCTCGACGTTCGCGCGGCTGGGTGCGCCGGGAAACAGCATCGCGTGCTCGCGTTCGTTGATGCAGAGCTTGTCGCCGGTCGCGATGTTCTCGACCAGCCAGAGCTCAACGCCGGGCAAAGCCATGGCTTGGACCAGGAACTCGTCCCGCCCGCGGCGGCGGGCGGACTCGATGGCGCTGGCGACCGCCGGTGCGGCTACGTCCGCCCAACGCTCGTACCCGGGCATGCCGGAGGGTGGCGAAGCGGACCGCGAACGACGAGGAGCGTTGCTGACCCACTCGGGGTCCACGAATTCTCCGAGGGTGGCGTTGCCGCTGACGACGATGTCCCGGCAGGCGAGAGCGATCAGGCCGGCTCCCCCCACCGCTGCTCCGGACCGGGACCCACGGGACTCGGCATTGTGGATCCAAGCGACGATGTTGGGAATCGGCGACTGGCGGATGACGGCGAGGAGTTCCGAGACGGTGCCGAAATTGCTTTCGCGGCTATCGATCTCGAGGACGATGGCATCGGCCCCGGCGGCTTTGGCTTCGGAGAACCGTCGGATCACGGAAGCGGTCTGGAACCGGTCGATGCGGCCCTCGATGACGATGACCGCGACGTGCTGAGCAAGCCGGGAGGCGGGGACGGCGGCGGAGGGGCCGGGCTGGGCCTGCGTTGCTGACTGGGCTTGGGGCGCGGGTCGGGCCGCGACCGGAGGGGGGAGCAGGCCACCCAGCAGGAGGGTGAGGATCACCAACCTGAGCCACGCGGCAGGCGAGCGGAAGATGGAAGTGACGCGGCGAAGGGTCCGGGTGCTTGGCACACATCAGTATAAGGAAGACCGAGCCGGCTGTTGCGGGCTTGGCGGCGGGCCGGACGTCCCGGGCAGGATCTGGTGCACCTGCCACGAAAGGCCGCCGGCCATCAGGTCGAGATGGACGGAGAAGAACCCGTCGCGTCCGCCGGGCGTGGGAGCTTGCGTCGCCGCGACCAGGGGCCAGATGATGCGGCGGTCGGTTTCGGGGATCGGCAGGTTGTCCAGTTCATCGGGGCGGTGCCAATCCAGCCGGCCCTCGTCGATGTCGCGGGCTTGCACCTGGACCGGACCGACCACCCGGAAGTAGAACAGAAGCCAGTGCCCGTCGGGAGCTTGCTCGGAAATGAGCCCGAGGAGGTGGAGGCGTTCCAGGGGAACGTCGATCCCGGCTTCCTCGCGGATTTCTCGCTGGGCGCAGTGCGCGGGAGACTCGCCGGTCGCGGTGTCGAGCTTGCCGCCGATGGGTGAGCAGAAGCCGCGATTGGGGTCTCGGGCGCGGCGGAGGAGGAGCATCCGTCCCTCCTCGTCGCGGAGGTCGCAAAGGCACGCGAGCCGGTAGGAATTCGAGCGAGGGTCGGTCACCGCGGATGGTACGAGCGCGAGCCGTC
>JBIKTT010000246.1:0-4575 GCA_044347925.1 Phycisphaerales bacterium | reverse complement strand
ACGGCGCACATCTACGGCGACCCGCCGGAGGTGCACTGCGACGAAAGTTCGGCGTTCGGATACGGCCTTGCGCCCATCGTGGGCAAAGCGTGGGAGCAGGCGTTCGCGGAGTCCGTGCTGCCGACGCAGCGAAGCGTCGTGCTTCGGACGAGCTTTGTGATCGGCCGCCCGAACCCCGGCGGCTCGGGAGCGCTGGGCACGCTTGGCGTGCTGGCCCGTCTGGGCTTGGGCGGGACAGTCGGTCACGGTCGGCAAGGGATGTCGTGGATCCATGAGCAGGACATGAACCGGCTCTTCGAGCGCGGGCTTGTCGATCCGTCGATGCAGGGAGCGTACATCGCATCCTCGCCCACTCCGGTGCGGCAGAAGCTGTTCATGAAGACGCTTCGGCGGTACGCGGGCGGGCTGGGCGGGCTCGGCTTGGGTCTTCCGGCGTTTGCATGGATGGTGCGCTTGGGTGCGCCGCTCGTGCTTCGCACCGACCCTGAGCTTGCGCTGTACGGACGGTTTCTGACCCCGCGCCGGCTTCTGGACGAGGGGTTTGACTTCTCATTCCCGACGCTCGACGCGGCGTGCTCGGATCTCTTCCGACCCAAGCACTAAGAAAAGACAAGCGAGCCGGCTTTCTTTTCGAAAGCCGGCCCGCTTGATGGGGTGTATTCAATCCGACGTGCTTCAGCGGCGACGACGGAGGCCCAGAGCCGCAAGCCCGAGCAGCGCGGCTGCTCCCGGAGCGGGAACCACGCCGGGCGAGCCGACCTCGCCGGTCGGCGAGAGGAACGCGCCATTGACACCTTCAACGCTCAGCTGCGTGATGGTGGCCAGACCAGCACGGTTGTCAAACGTGACGCCAGCGGTCGCCGTGCCGAAGGTCACGCCCGTCACCCGCACGCCCGCGCCGGTGAACAGGTTGACCGCGTCGCCGTTGGAGCTCAAGCCGATGCCCGAACCGCCGTAGGTGCCGACCACGAGGGTCGAAGGAACGGACAGGCCGAACCACGCGCTCTTGAACGCATCGATTACCGCCGCATCGGTCGAGCCGTCCGCACGCGTCTCAATGAAAATCACCGACTCGCCCGCGCCGATCGACGTGACGCCACGCAGCGCCAGCGAAGCCGCGAACGAGTTGGAGCTGTCGTCCACCTTCCAGCCCGTGATGTCCACGGCGGAAGCCCCGGTGTTCGTCACCTCGAAGAAGTCCGCGCCGTACGTGGAGTTGCTGCTCCCCGTCGAGTGAACTTCCGAGATGATGATGTCGGCCGTCGCGGCCTGACCCAGAACCGCCACGCCGGCCACCGCCAAGCAACGCAAGGAATTCGTCGGAACCATGCTCTCTCTCCTATCGATACAGATCCATCCCGCGGGCACGCTCCCGCCAAGGGGAACTACAGTATTGATAAATCATCCAGAATCCGTGATCCTTGCGCAAAGATTGCGCCTAGAGGAGGCTAACTCGCACCTTTCACGTTCCCAGCCCGCCCACGCCCATCGCTACCATCGCTCGAGGAGCCCCGGATGAACACCGCAAACCCATCCAAGCCACTAACATCCGACCCGATCGACCTGCTTCTCGGACACAACCGGTGGGCCAACGGCGAGGTCCTGCGGGCGTGCGAGCCTCTGTCCGAAACCGAGTTCCACCAGCGCTTCGACATCGGCCCGGGCTCGCTCCACGACACCATGTCCCACGTGATCGGCGCGATCTTTCGCTGGGCCGACCGCATCGGCCAACGGCCGCTCCGCCCGTCCATCGAGGGACGCACGCACGGCGACACCTCAACCCCGATGACCCGCCGCACGCCCCGCGAGCTGCTGGCGCTCAACGCCCAGGCGTGCGAAGACTTCGCGGCGGTGGTCCGCTCGGTCCGGCCGGTCATGGCCGAGGTGCGCGACTGGACCTTCGGCGGGAACACCTACCGGTTCAGCGTCGCGGCTTCGATCATCCACATCACCAACCACGGGATGCACCACCGTTCGCAATGCATGAACATGCTCCGGCGCCTCGGACGTCCGGTCGACGCCGACCTGGACGAACTCGAATGGCAGGTCGCGGGTGAGCCGATCGACTGAAGCGACTCGCGCGGTCTTGGAGACTTATTCCGGCTTCTCAGCCGGCTTCTCCTCGGGCTTGGCCGCTGAAGCCGGCTGTTCCTCGGGAGCCGCGGTCGCGAGCGTGAGCGACTGGTCGATCTCGATCTCATCCGCGACGGACTTGTCCTTGACGACATAGTCGTTGGTCACGCCGAAATCCGTCAGTTTGACGGTGTACTTGCAGCGGATCGCGAGCAGGTCACCCTTGGCGATCTTGGCGGATTTCTCGGTCTCTTTGACGAAACCGAGCACGACGTCCTTGATCGACACTTCCTTCGTGACGCCACGCATCGTCATGTCGCCCACAAGCGTGACCTTGTACGACACCGCCGTGCCCGCGCCCGCTTTGTGCGGCGCGATGTCCTTCACGGCTTTGAGCGTGAAGATGATGTCGGGGGACTTCCCCGCGTCGAGCCATTCGGCTTTGGCGATGTTGCGGTTCTTGGTCTTGTTGCCGGTTTCGAGGCTCTTGACGGGCAGGACCCAAGCTCCGGCTTTGAGATCGGCGGGGTTGTCGGCCGGTCCGGCGACGGCGTAACCGAGGACACTCGCGCTGTACCCGTCGAAGGTCGCGTTGTGGGTCTTGGAGGTGAAGGTCACCTGCTTCTGGCTGCCGAGGGTGATCGTTTGGTAGACCGTGCCGAGCTTTTTCTGATCCTCGGGGATGACGAGGGACTTGCCGCTCGCAGCCCGCACGGGGGCTTTCGGTGCTTCCGCCTGCTTCTCAGGCTGCTTCGTGTCGGGCTTGGTCTCCGCGGGCTTGGTCTCTGCGGGCTTGTCTGCGGGCTGAGCGACCCCCGCCGCCGCGATCAGGAGCGCCGCCATCACCGCCGTCGTCTTCCACATCATGCCTTTTCCTTCATGCAGCACGCCCGCGGCTTGCGCGTGGCGACAAAGACCAGAACCGTCATCACAAGGGGCGGGAGCATCAGCGTCGAGACCGCCGCCGAATCCTTCCACGAACTCATCCCGGGAATCAGCCCCAGCCGGAAGTGGTTCTGCACCTCTTTCGGCTTGCCGGCCGCATCGTCCATGCCGAGGCCCGCGAAAGGATCCTCAGCCGTCTCCTCCGCCATCTTGGCGAGGGCTTCGGAAGGAGCACGGGTGTCGGGAAGCCGGCCCGTCTGGTCCCAGATCGTGAGCGTCAGCAGCGCCGAAGCCGCCAGCATTCCAAGAGCCGTCAGCCGCGCGAGAATTCGAGTTCCAGAACGCATCAAGTGCCTCCACGACTATCGTACCCGGACACACCCCCCACCGTTCCCCCAATCCGACCACCCAGGCCATTCAGCCCCACCGGGCCCCCACTCGACTCGAACTCGACCGTCAGGCCAACGCACGCCGCACGATTCCCGAGCGCCCGCCACGCCTCGCCCTTCCGGCGCGAACCTTTCGACCCCCTGACCGTCTGAATACGAAGCACGCACGCTCGAAGGACGCCATGATCCACCAAACACTCCTCCTCGCCCTCGCCGCACTGGCCCAGCCCGCTTCGCAGCCCTCCACCCCAGCCGCGGGCCCCGCTCCGACAGCGCAGGTGCCCGCGGCGCCGCCTTCGACCGACTTCCAGGACGCCGCCGACCTCCTCGCGGCCCTCGAGAAAGCCGACGAGGGGCTGGACCAGTTCCAAGCCGAGATCCGCTACGACCGAACCCTCGACCTCGAGGGTGAGCGGCAGGTGCGGATGGGCAAGCTCTATTTCGACCGGGCGAAGATCGGGGAACGGACCGTGCGCCGATTCGCGGTCTGCTTCGAGCAGTTCATCGTGGGAACCGCGCAGCGGACCGAGCAGCGCTTCCATGTGTTTGACGGCGCGTGGTACGCCGACAAGATGCCCGCCGAGAAGAAGATCAACCGCAAGGAGGTCGTCGGCCCGGGCCAGAGCTTTGACCCGATGAAGCTCGGCGAGGGGCCCATGCCCATCCCGATCGGCCAGAAGAAGGACGACATCCTCGCGCGGTACAACGCCCAGCTCGTCCCGGTCGAAGACGGCCTGGGCGCGGACGACGCGGCTCTCAAAGCGTTCCTCGCCGGCTCGACCCAGATCCGCCTGACTCCCAAAGCCGGCGCGGCTCCGGGCGGCGATGCGTTCGAGGAGATCCGGCTTTGGTACCGGGGCAAACGCCCCGAGAAGATGGGATCCGACGACAAGCCTTCGGCTCGCCTCCTCCCCCGCGCCGCCCGGACGGTCAGCGTGAACAAGGATGTGTCGATCGTTCAGCTTCTGGACATCCGTGTGAACACGGAAGCCGGCACCGACGGCAAGATCGACCCCACCATCATGGACACCAAAGCCCCCGAGGGCTGGGAGGTCACCGAGGTCCGCTTGCCGACCGCGCCCTCCGAGAAGCCGGCGGAAGCCAAGCCCGCCGATGCCGATTCCGGCAAGCCGAGCAACACTCCGCAAGCCCCGGCGACCGATGAAAAGAAGGACGCCCCGAAGTAGGCCGCGAACACCATGCCCAGAAAGCTCAAAACCCGCCGAAA
>JBIKTT010000245.1:0-4606 GCA_044347925.1 Phycisphaerales bacterium | reverse complement strand
GCAATCTTCCGCCCAACTCCGCCGCCTTCTCAAACACAACCATCCTCGCGATCGGACTACCCCCCACCACGATCGTTCCGCTCAAGCCTGAGGCACTTCCGCTCCTCGGAAACGTCGCGTTCTGGAGCGTGCTTTCGTACCTGTTCATGTTCTTCCCCCTCGACGCTCGCAAGCTCATCCGCCGCCATCGCGGCCGCTGCATGCAGTGCGGCTACCCCGTGCGTGGCCTCCCGAATTGCCCCGAATGCGGCCCCGCTGCGACACCGTCGGCGTGAGCACACGCATCCCGCTCGCTGACGCTCGGGGCTCCGCGTTCGCCCCACCGTATCATCACCCCATGTTCGGCTCACACCTCTCGATCGCCGGCTCGATGGTCAACGCCCTCACCGAAGCCGTCACCCTCGGCCTCGACACCGTCCAGGTCTTCACCAAAAACCAGCAGCAATGGTCCGCCAAGCCCCTCGACCCCGGCATGGTCCGCGACTGGCACGCCAAGGTGAAAGAAATCGGCTTTGACCAGCGCGGCCCCGCCGACGCCAAAGGCAAGCACCGCGGCGGCATCACAAGCCACGCTTCCTACCTCATCAACCTCGCCGCTCCCGACGACACCCTCTGGAACAAATCCATCGACCTCATGGTCGACGAGATCGAACGCTGCGAAACCCTCGGCATCCCCTTCCTCGTCCACCACCCCGGCGCCTACACCACCTCTTCGCTCGAAGCCGGCCTCGCCCGCATCGCGTCCGCGTACAAGATCCTCTTCCAACGCACCAAGGGCTTCGCCACCGTCTCCTGCCTCGAAGGCACCGTCGGCGCAGGCTCGCAAATCGGCGGCCCCTTCGAAGAGCTCGCAAGCCTCCGCGCTCAGATCATCGAAACAACCGGCGAGCCCGCCCGCATCGGCTTCTGCCTCGACACCTGCCACATACACGCCGCCGGCTACGACATGGCCACACGGACTTCGGGCGACAAAGCCCTCGCCGAGTTCGACCGCGTCTGCGGACTCGACCACGTCAAAGCCTTCCACATCAACGACAGCAAGGGCCCCGTCGGAAGCCACCTCGACCGCCACATGCACATCGGCGAAGGCACCATCGGCGGCGGAGGGATCGGGCACCCTCCCGGCGACCTCGCCCGCGTCCTGGACTCCGGCTTCGCGTCCGTCGTGAACCACCCCAAGCTCGCGGGCGTACCCAAGCATCTCGAAACCCCCAAGGACGACCCCGTCGGCGGCGTCGCTTGGGACACCCTCAACGTCGCCCGCCTCCGCGCCCTCCTCCCCGGCCAAGCCGCCCTCTGGCCCGCCCGCGCCCAAGCCCCCGTCTCCAAAGCCACCACCGAACCCAAGCCCGCGAAAACTACAGCCGCTCCCGCCAAAACCCCGACCAAACCCAAAGCCGCACCCCGCCCGGGAAAGCCCGCCGCCAAGGGCCAACAATCGACCGCGAGCAAAGGCCAAGCCAAACCGGCTCCCAAGCCCGCCGCCAAGCCCGCTCGCAAGCCCATCAAGGGGCGCGCCAAAGCCTGACCTCAACCGGAGACGCGATGACCCTTCAGCCTCGTCCGCACGCCCGACTCGCCACCCTCGCTTCCGCCGCTCTCCTCGCGCTCGCCGCCGGCGGATGCCGCTACGAGCCCTACACCGTCCAGAAGCCCGACGTCTCTTCCCCCCCCAAGCTCAAGTCCACCGACCGCGTCGCCGCCGAGTCCGTCCTCCGCGCCCGCCGCCTCCTCGACCAGGGCCTCGACACCCAGGCTCTCTCCGAGTTCGAGCGCGCCATCGAGAACAACCCCCTCCTCGTCGGCGCCTACATGTCCGCCGGCGACATCTACATGAAGCAGGGCGACTACGACATGGCCGCCCTCCGCTTCGGCGAAGCCGCCCGCCTCGCGCCCCAAAGCTACGACGCCAACTTCAAGTGGGGCCAGGCTCTCCAAGCCCTCGGCCAGGCCGTCGAAGCCGTTCGCGCCTACCTCATCGCGCTGGCCATCAAGCCCAACGACCCCGCGGCCAACATGAACGTCAGCGTCGCCTACCTCCAGATGAACGACGCCGAACGCGCCCTCCCCTACGCCGAGAAAGCCGTCAAGCTCGAACCCATGAACCCCAAAGCCCACACCAACCTGGGCTCCATCTACTCCGCCCTCGGCCGCCACGACGAAGCCGTCAGCGAATACCTCCAGGCCAACGAACTCCTGCCCCCCTCGACGCAGGTCCTCCTCAACCTCGCCGACAGCCTCATCAAGTCCAACCAGCTCGAGCAGGCCGCCAACACCCTCGAGCAGGTCATCAAGATCGAGCCCTCCGCCAACGCCTACGAACGCCTCGGCTTCGTCAACTTCCGCATGCGCAAGTACGAAGAGTCCAAAGCCGCGTTCCTCACCGCGCTGGAAATCGACCCGAACCACTTCCCCTCCCTCAACGGCGCCGCCGTCTGCTACCTCAACGCTTACGAGTTCGAGAAGAACGACGCCGACCGGCAGGAAGCCGTCAAGCTCCTCCGCCGCTCGCTCACCCTCAACCGCGATCAGCCGCGCTTCGCCGCGTTCCTCGCCAAGTACCAGCTCGCGAAGTAACCCCACTCCAACGCTTCGGGCGACGCGCCCCACAGGACCCCCGCCGCATGGACCGTTCGCTTCTTGAGTGCTTCCCCGCCCCCACCGACACGCCCTTCGTCATCGAGCACATCTCCGACGAATTCACAAGCGTCTGCCCCAAGACCGGCCACCCGGACTTCGGCGCCGTCACGCTCATCTACCAGCCACGCCCCGCCAAAGCCGGCGGAGTCTGCGTCGAGCTCAAAAGCCTCAAGCTCTACTACCAGGCTTTCCGCAACAAGGGCATCTTCTACGAAGCGGTCACCAACCAGATCCGCGATGACCTCGCGTCCGTGATCAACCCCGCCTGGCTCATCATCCGTACCGACTGGCGCGGCCGCGGCGGCATCCGCTCGATCATCCGCGCCGAGCACGGCGAGGTCCCGGCGCACCACCGGCACTGACCCGCTTTAGCAGCCCTGCTCGAACGCGCCGACGAACCCGTCGTAATCAAAGAAGTCGATGAACCCGTCCCGGTTGAAGTCCGCTTTCACGGCTCCGGACTCAAAGCTCCCGACAAACTCGTCGTAATCAAAGAAGTCGACGAACCCGTCCAGGTTGAAGTCCGGCAGGCACGGCACTCGCTCGGGCGGCGCTGCCACGACCCAGTACCCGCCGATCAGCTCCACGTCGTCCCCCGTGAGCACCGTCGCGCCCTCGGGCTGGCCGATCGTCGCGACAAGCTCATAGTCCCCGCCCGACAAAAGCCCTCCGCCGCCGTCCAGCGTCGACCAGATCAGCAGGTACTCATCGTTCGCCGATGCAGCCACGGCGCACGCCATCGCGGCTCCCGCACCCGCAAGCATCGCGCTCCGCTTGAGGTTCTTCATCGACGCACCGCCGGTTCAACACGAACCGGGACCGCCGCCGCCGGCATCTCCGGGCTGGGTGCGACCCGCATGCTCTCAGGCTTGCCGTACGCTTCCGGCGCGAGGAACTTCCCGATATCCGCGCCCGTCTTGGGCTCTTCGACAGGCACGCGGTTCTTGTTCGCCCACGGGTCGCGGCGGACGCCGGTCACCGTCCACGACACCTCAAGCCCCTCGAATCCGCCCGCGATCTCGAACCGGCCGTCCTTCACCTTCGCCGCGATGTACACCGGAGCGTATCCGCCGACGCACGTCAGTTGATACCGGCAGTCGCCGTTGAGAGCCTCGAAGTAATCAGGCATCTCGACCCACGCCCGGCCGCCCGGACCAAGCGTCGCGATGCCGTCGTAGAACGTCTTCATCTCCGGGCTTTCCATCGAGACGTGGTTGAGATACTTCCGCTCGGGATCAAGCGGGTGATCGATCCGGAACGACTTGCTCGAAGCGAAGATCGACCCGGTAATGTTGACGTTGCCCGCGAACCAGCCCGCCCACGAATTGGTGAGCACCGGCGCCTCCGCGAACAAAGCGTACCTCGTGTTCCCGTTGATGGCCGTGCTGCTCACGCGACCGTAGATCGCCGTGCCCTGGTCGCTCGCGTTGGTCGCGAAGAGGCCGAAGCTCGCTCCCGTCGAGGCCGTTGCCTTGGCCACCATGCCGCGTCCGAGCGACCCGGTCGCGATCCCCTGCACGCCGGTAAACGGCGAGGTGCCGAAGACCGCCGTGCCCGCGGACGAAGACGCTTGCGAGTACACGCCGTAGTTGACGCCCGTCACCGCCGCGTTGCTCGCGAACACCGCGCGACCGTTGACGTTGTTCGTCTCCGCCCACACGCCGTTGAGATTGCCGTTGCCGTACACGCCCGTGCCCGCCGCGGAAGAGCTCAAGCCCTGCACACCGAAAGCGTTACCCGTCTGGCCCGAGTTGGTGCCAAGCACCGCCACGCCCGTGCTCGAGTTGCTCTCGCCCTGCACGCCCGCGCCCGCTCCGAACCCATACGTTCCGATGCCCGTCGGGCTGCTCGAAAGCCCGCGCACGCCGAACGAAAGCCCGCTCGACGCCGTGTTCAGCGCGTACACCGCGTTGCCGTTGGAATTGCTGCTCTGCGCGAGAATCGCGTTGTTCCCGCCGCTCACCAC
>JBIKTT010000244.1:0-4613 GCA_044347925.1 Phycisphaerales bacterium | reverse complement strand
TGCGTGATTGGTGCATCGGTCGGTGCGGACGTCGCCGACAAAGGGATGCATGCAAACCCGTGACCCTCATCCTGACACGATTCACCTCCGTCCCGTCACGCCGGGGCATCTGCCCGCGATGCTCGAAGTCCAGACCGAGTTGGAGCGCAAAATGGCTGGGGCCAAGCCACGGACGCGATGGACTTTCTTCGCCGCTTGGGACCGCATTTTCGTCGACCCGCGGCGTTAGCTCGAAGGTGATCGTGACCCGCAGTGACATTGGCAGCGAAAGCTGGCTCTTGACCGGAAGTTCGTCACAGTTGACGCGACTTTGCGACTGGTAGCGCGCGCTGTCTGCCCCAACGGGGCATCACAAGAAAGCCCAGGCCGTGAGGCCTGGGTGGATCGTCAACAAATCAGGAGCCCCACCAGGGCGACACTTCGAGCTCGCAAAGTGTGCCGCCCCGGCGGGGCTCGGCCGCACACCATCCTCCAACCCAGGCCTCACGGCCTGGGCTTTCGTGTTCCGCCCCTTTGGGGCTGTGCGCACCTACACCGTCCCATACATCCGATCCCCCGCGTCCCCAAGCCCCGGGCAGATGTACCCGCGCTCGTTGAGTTGCCGGTCCAGAGCCGCCGTGTAGATCGTGACGTCCGGGTGCTCACCGAGCATCTTCCGCACCCCCTCGGGTGCCGCGACCAACGCGATCATGCGGATGTCCGTCGCGCCAGCTTCCTTGAGCAGGCGGATCGCCGCGCGAGCGGAGCCGCCGGTGGCGAGCATCGGGTCAACGAGGATCACCGGGCCGTTCGCAAGGTCCTTGGGCAGCTTGCGGAGATACGTCACCGGCTCGAGCGTCTCTTCATCGCGGGCCAGACCCAGATGCCCCACTCGCGCCTCGGGCATCATCTCCAGAATGCCTTCCGTCATCGCCAAGCCCGACCGAAGCACCGGCACCACCGTGATCGTTCCCGCGAGCCGGCGACAGGTCGCAAGCTCGAGCGGCGTCTGCACCTCGACCGCCTCCGTCGGGAACGTTCTCGTCGCTTCGAAGACCATCAGCCCGGCGATCTGATACAGAAGCGCCCGGAAGGGACGAAAGCTCGTCGACTGATCCCGGATCCAGCTGAGCTTGTGCTGGATGAGCGGATGGTCGAACACCACCAGGTTCGGGAACTCGGTCGAGCGCATGCCTGGCCTCCCCCCCACCGCCCCAATCGTCGACCCGGTCACCGGACCGTCCGGTTGAGCTGAACAACCTTGTCAGCGACCTCGTTGGGCACGGGGAACGACAGGTTGTACTGCGACACCAGCCAGCGGCCCCCGAGCTTGCGAAGCACGCCCGATCCGCGGCAAAGCCCGTACTTCTCGTTCATCAGCATCTCGTCGAACCACGCGGTGTTTCCGGCTTGCTCGATCACCACGTTCCTCGACTCAGGCACGAGGGCGTACGCCCAGCCCTGCCCCTGATCGAAGTAGTGCTTCACGAACTTCGCGAACTCGGCGCTGTTCCAACGCTCCTTCGGATCCGTCCCCAGGAAGATCAGATCCGGGGCAAAGCACCCGAGATACGCGTTCAAGTCCGCTTTCGCCGCCGCCGCGTGCATCGCGTCAAGCGTCGTGTTCACCCCGCGGCGCTCAGCGGAAAAATCGACGATCAGAGCTTTCAAACGCTCCTCCTCCGCCCTCGCGGCTTTCCCGGACGAACAGGACACCTGACCGCCAACCGCTACAACCGCCAAGCCCCAAAGCACCATGGATCGGATCTTCATGCCCGCATTCTACCGAAACCAGCCCGACCCCGGCAGCCCACGCCCATCCCCTATGCACACATCGCAACACCCCTCGCTACCCTCCGCCCAGTGGACGTCCACCTCCTCTACAACCCGCGATCCGGAGCCGGACGCGCCCGCCTGCTCGCGGCCCGATTCGAATCATCGCTCCGCAGCGCCGGCATCCCCGTCTTCCCCAGTCCGACCCACGACGACCGTGGCGCGCTCAATCCGCCACCCAAGCCGGGCCTCCTCGAAGGCTCGCTTCTGGCGGTCATTGGGGGAGATGGCACGATCCACCACGCGGCGCCCCTCGCGGCCCAGTCGGGAGCCGCTCTCTATCACATCCCCGCCGGAACCGAGAACCTCTTCGCCCGACACCACGGCATGGACGCGAGCCCGGAAACGCTCATCGGCGCGCTCCGCTCACCCCGCATCATCCCGATGGATCTTGGCGCCTGCAACGACCACCCTTTTGTGCTGATGGCTTCCATCGGGCCCGACGCGAGCGTCATCCACCGGCTGGACGGCACACGCACCGGGCCGATCAAGCAGTCCTCGTACCTGGTGCCGATCCTGCGGGAGTTCTTCGATCCTCAACTGCCTCGGCTTGATGTTGTGGTCGATGGCGAACCCTGGCTCCGCGCCGCTCGTGGCATCTTGGTGGTCGGGAACAGCCCCCACTACGCATGGAGGTTGAACCCGGCTCGCCAAGCCGTCGCGGACGACGGCTTTCTGGACGCGGCGTTCTACCCCTGCGAGACCATTGCCGACACCATGGGCTGGGCGGCCACGCTTCTCGTCCAACGATCCGGCTCGCTCAGTGGCGCGCCCGCGCGACGCGGCCGGCGGCTCGTCGCCCACTCCCTCGACGGCCCGGCACGGCTCCAGATGGACGGAGAGGTTCCGCCGCGCCGATCAACACCCGATCAGGGTACTGAGTCCGGTCAGTTCAGTTTTGAGGTCCGACCCGGTGTTCTCAAGGTTCTCAGCCCGATTGCAAATCTTACATAGACCGAACATCATGCAAATCATTGTGCCGGAGATCCCGCGAAGGCCGCGAGGCCGAAAGGAAAGCCGGTACGATACGAGGAGCAGGGTGGCCTGCACGGGTGATGGGAATCTATGGAAGATCGACGATGTGGGCATCAGTGTGGCTGTCATCGGACCGGATTGGGTCCGGCGGCTTTGGCCGTCGATCTCTCGGATGAGACCGGCAAGCTGACCACGAACGATCAGACCGAACTGGCCGACCTCCTCCGCCGCGCGGGAGCCGAGCTCGACGCTTCCGGCGAGATCCGGCTTCGGGTCGTGGACGACGCCGTCATGTCCGACCTGCACGGACGGCACTCGGGGATCCCCGGCACCACGGACGTCCTGACGTTTGACCTTCGTCCGATGGGGTTGGGCCCGCTCGATACCGACATCGTCGTTTGCTGGGATGAAGCCGTGCGGCAAGCGTCCGTGCGGGGTCACTCTCCGCAGCGCGAGCTTCTGCTTTACGGCCTGCACGGCATCCTGCACTGCCTGGGCCACGACGACCACGACGAGCTCGCGTACGCCCGGATGCACGCGGCCGAGGATGCGGTCCTGACGGCGATCGGCGTCGGGCCGGTCTTTGCCAAGCCCGCCGCCGAAGGAGGAGCATCTTGAACGCGGCTGCCTGGCTTTGGACCGCGGTGCTCGCGGTCGCCGTCGGCGGGTTCGTCTCGTCGCTTTTCCACGCGCTGTCGGACCTTTCCCGGGCCCGTCTGGAAGAGATCGCGGCGGAGCAGAAGAGCGCCTGGCGCGAGCGAAGCCTCAAAGCGGTGCTCGCGAATCTCTCCGGGCACGCCCACGCGGTCGGGCTTCTCCGCATTCTCTGCAACGCGACCGCTGCGGTTGCGACGACGCTTGGGATCAACCTTCTGCGCGCCGCGGACCCTTCAAACCCGCCGCCCCCGGGCTGGGTGGACATGAGCTTGGGCGTGCCGCTCGCCGCCGTCGTGGTCTGGATGTTCGGCCTGATCATCCCGGCCAGCGTGGCTCGCCACGCCGGCGAGCAGGCCGTGTACGCCTTTGCTCCCTTCATCCGCCTGGTCTTCGCCGCGACGCTCCCCGTCCAGGCCGTCGCGAAGTTCCTCGACGAGGTCGTCCGCCGCCTCTCGGGCCAGACGGCACAGCAGAAAGCCGAGGAGATCAAGGAAGAAGTCCTCTCCGTCGTGGAAGAAGCCACGCAGGAAGGTGGTTTCGACGAAGCCGAAGCCGACATGATCGAAGCCGTCGTTCACTTCAGCGGAACCACCGTCGGCCAGATCATGACGCCGCGCACCGAGATCGAAGCGATGGAGCTGACCAACGACCTCGGCCGCGTCATCGCTCAGGTCAGAAAGGGCGGCAAGAGTCGCATCCCCGTCTACGAGGGCTCGCTCGACAAGATTGTCGGCATTTTCTACGTGAAAGACCTCATGCGCTGGCTCGCGGGCGAGGGCCGGTCGGGCGGGAAGCCCTTCGCCCTCCGCACCATCCTGCGACCCGCGATTTTCGTCCCCGAAACCAAGACCGTCCGCGAGTTGCTCCAGGAGCTCATCGAGAAACGCGTCCACATCGCGATCGTCGCGGATGAGTTCGGCGGCACCGCCGGCCTCGTCACCTTCGAGGACATCACCGAGCAGGTCTTCGGCGACATCCAAGACGAGTACGAGGTCCCCGAATCCCTCGAGAGCGACGTCATCATCGAGCAGGGCGGCGCCCTGATCGACGCCCGCGCGTACATCACCGACGTCAATGAGCAGCTCGAACCCCTGGGCATCAAGCTCCCCGAGGGAGAGGACTACGACACCGTCGGCGGATGGGTCACGGTCTCGATGGGCCGCATCCCC
>JBIKTT010000009.1:0-14723 GCA_044347925.1 Phycisphaerales bacterium | reverse complement strand
CGAGAAGTGGAGCGGACGTGAGTCGAACACGCGACCTCGTCATTGCGAACGACGCGCTCTACCAACTGAGCTACCGCCCCGACAGGTCGTCATGGTAGGCCGGGGGCACGTCCGAAGTCACGCTCGCCGCGGGGGGTGTCTGGGTGCTTTCTCCGGCGTTCGAGCGGGGTGCGTTCGGGTACGATCAGGCTATGGACCTCAATCTGAGCGGCAAGCGGGCGTTGGTGTGTGGCGGGTCGGCGGGGATCGGCCGGGCGTGTGCGATGGAACTCGCGGGGCTTGGTGCTTCGGTCGTCTTGGCGGCCCGATCGGCGGACAAACTCGCGGCCACGCTGGCGGGGCTGCCGAGGGTGGGGGCGGGGCAGAAGCACGAAGCGTGGGCGGTGGACCTGGGGGACTCGGGGGCGGTTGCGGCGGCGCTTCCCGGTTTGCTTGCGTCCTGGGGGCCGGTGCACATCGTCGTGAACAACACGGGTGGGCCGCCGCCGGGGAAAGCGGTGGATCTCGGGGTGGAAGCGTTCCGGGCGGGGTTTGAGAGTTTGCTCGCGACGCCGCACGCGATTTCGAGAGCGGTGCTTCCGGGCATGAAGCAAGCGGGGTATGGGCGGATCATCAACATCACGAGCACGAGCGTGAAGCAGCCGATCGCGAACCTCGCGGTGTCGAACGCTTTGCGGGCCGCGACGGCGAACTGGGCCAAGACGTTGTCGCAGGAGGTCGGTGCGTGGGGCGTGACTGTCAACAACGTGCTTCCGGGGTACACGGATACGGAGCGGCTGGCCGAGATCTTTGAGATGCGGGCGAAGAAGAGCGGGCAGTCGGTGGATCAGGCGAAAGCCGGGGTGATCGCGGATATCCCGGCGGGCAGGCTTGGCCGGGCGGAAGAGATCGCTGCGGCGGTTGCGTTTCTCGCGAGCCCGG
This sequence comes from Phycisphaerales bacterium, assembly GCA_044347925.1. GTDB lineage: Bacteria > Planctomycetota > Phycisphaerae > Phycisphaerales > UBA1924 > UBA2396. Next base: position 13,802 of record JBIKTT010000009.1, on the reverse strand, counting down.
CGGCGTCGTATGTGAACGGGATCAACCTGCCGGTGGATGGCGGGCGGCTGGGGACGCTTTGAGCGAGTCGCGAGGAAGCGGGATGCCCCGATCGGAGAACATCGTGCCGGCGGCGGAGCGGATCGAGCTTCGGACGCCGCTTGCGCTGGTGCCGGGGATCTCGCGTCCGGCGGCGGAGGCGCTGGCGGTCGGGCTTGGCGTGACGAACGTGGGGAAGCTTGTGGCGCATCTGCCGTCGCGGCATGAAATGCAGGAAGCGGAAGCGACCGTGCCGGAGATCGTGCCCGGGCGGATCGTGTCGGTGCGGGGAGAGGTCACGGCGACGAGCGTGTGGCCGCGGGGGAAGCGGCCGCGGATCGAAGCGGTGCTTCATGACGGCTTGGGACGACTGGAACTGATGTGGTTCAACATGCTTTATTTGCGGGAGAAGATCAAGCCGGGAGTGCGGCTTTGGGTGCAGGGGAAAGCGGTGAAGCGCGGGTCGGGGGTGCAGATCGTCAATCCGCGGCACATGGTGCTTGACCCGGAGCAGGATGAGCCGGGTTTGCGGCAGGCGCGGGTGCGGCCGGTGTATCCGGCGAGCGAGCAGATCAAGAGCTGGCAGATCGAGAAGATCATGGGAGCGGTGCTTCCGGGGGCGCTGCCGCTGATCGAGGACCATCTGACGGCGGAGTATCGCGCGGCGCGGAGCTTGCCCGTGCTCGCGGATGCGTACCGGATGATGCACCAGCCCAAGGGGGAGGATGAGGTGCTGGCGGGGCGGCGGCGGCTGGCGTACGACGAGTTTTTGCTTCTTCAGCTTGGCGTGCACATGAAGCGGGTGCACCTGCGGGACACGATGCGGGCGCCGGCGCTCGCGTGGAGCGAAGCGATCGACCGGGAGATCCGGGCGCGGTTTCCGTTCACGCTCACTGCGGCGCAGGACAAGGTCATCGCGGAACTGAAAGCGGATCTCTCCAAGCCGACGCCGACGAACCGGCTGATCCAGGGGGACGTCGGAAGCGGGAAGACGATCGTGGCGCTGTACGCGATGCTGATGGCGGTCGCTTCGGGCAAGCAGGCGGCTCTGATGGCTCCGACGGAGCTGCTCGCGGAGCAGCACCACGCGAACATCTCGCGGATCCTGAAGGGGAGCGGGATCCGCGTGGAGCTTCTTACGGGCGCGATGGACGCGCTGGAGCGCGAGCGGATCGTCGCCGGGCTTGCGGATGGCCGGGTGCATCTGGCGATCGGCACGCACGCTCTGATCACCGAGAGCGTGCGGTTCAAGGATCTCGCGGTCGCGATCATCGATGAGCAGCACCGGTTTGGCGTGCATCAGCGGGCGGAGCTTCGGGCCAAGGGAACGGGCACGGGGTTCATGGCGGTGACGCCGCACGTGGTGGTGATGACGGCGACGCCGATCCCGCGGACGATGGCGATCACGCTTTTCGGCGACCTGGACACGTCGATCATCGAAGGCCTGCCGCCGGGGCGCAAGCCGGTCAAGACGAAGGTCGTCTCGGCGGAGAAGCGGGCGGAGGTGTACGCCGCGCTGCTCAAACGCCTTGAGAAGGGCGAGCGGGCGTACGTCGTCGTGCCGACGATCGGCGATGAGGAGTCGGGCGCGACGAGCTACGAGGATGGGGAGCTTTTGAGCGTGCGGTCGGTGGTGCGGGAGCTTGAAGCGGGGCCGCTCAAGGGCAAGCGGATCGCGGCGCTGCACGGGCGGCTTCGCCGGCAGACGCGGGACGCGGTGATGGAGCGGTTCCGGGCGGGGCTGATCGATGTGCTTGTGGCGACGACGGTGATCGAGGTGGGCGTCGATGTGGCCGAGGCGACGGCGATGATCGTGGAGCACGCGGACCGGTTCGGCTTGGCGCAGCTTCACCAGCTTCGCGGACGCGTGGGACGCGGGAGCAAGGAGTCGGTGTGTTACCTGATCGGGGACGCGACGACGGAAGGGGCGATCGCGCGGCTTCAGGTGATGGAGAAGAGCAACGACGGGTTCGTGCTCGCGGAGAAGGACTTTGAGATCCGCGGGCCTGGCGAGCTTTTCGGGACCAAGCAGTCGGGCTTGCCGCCGTTCAAGGTGGCGGACCTGATTCGCGATCGCGAGCTTCTGGGGATGGCGAGGCGCGATGCGGCGGAGTGGGTGGCGAGGTCGCCGCTGCTCGGACAGCCGGAGGAGGCGCTCGTGAAGCGGCGGCTGCTCAAGGCTTATGGCGAGTCACTTGGGCTTGTCGATGTGGGGTGAGAAACCGGATTTGGCATCGACGGCCAGAAGTGGCTTTCCTCGCATCCAGCGCACGACAGAGCGCAGCTTGAACACGATCCACAGAGTCCATACGACCGCCACAATCCAGGGGACGTAGCCGGTGCGTCGGACATGTTCCCAGTCGGGGGCCGACGCGTCCAGAACAGAGACGCTCGTCCTGTCCGGGTCGTATCTCGCCGTGATCGTGCTTCCCGCCGGATAGCGGTCAATCAACTGCTGGGCTTCGCTGCGAGAGGAGTCCGAATCATGATCCAGTCGAATTGCGCTCCCGCTGCACGGCCCTTGTGGCGTATGGTAGATGTAGACCACGACGGGTCGGTAAGTCGTGCCAGATCTGCCGCTGCGATATTCTTCGATTCCCGTTCTGACGACCTCGCCATGGGTTTCCGGCCACGAGGCTGCGCGAGCCTGCGATTCAGCCCGGCGTTGGACTTCTCTGGCCCTGTCGACCAAACCGGCGCTGAGCAGCCCGACAACCACGACAATCAGCACGGTGCCGCAGCCACGGATCACGCGGACCGACCTTTGCGGCTTCGGGTCTGATGGCGTGGTTTCAGTCATCCTACTCCCCGCGAGGATTTCGAAGGCGTACGAGCGAGTCCTTTCCGATTGTGCAGCCATCGCATCGCGCGACGGAGCTGAAAGCACGCGAAAGCGACCCACGCGAGCAGGCAAACAGCTAGCGCCGCGCGGACCCAGTACAGCACGGACCAGTGCGGCGGCCCAGCGTCCAAAAGCGAGATGTGCATCCGAACTGGATGGTGCTTGACGCGTACGGCCATGCCTGGTGGATACAGATTGCGGGCTGCTTCGGCGTCACTCTGGTGCGAATACCACGGGCTTTCGTCGAATCGGATCGTGCTCCCTCCCTCGGTTCCGCGTGACGTTTCGTAGGCGTAGCGGATGACGGGGCGGAACGACCTCGAGCGGCGGCTCCGTCGAGATTCGATCGTTGTGTCGACGATCCTGCCCTGAGCGTCTGGCCAAGTCGCCGCTTCGGCTTGAAGTTCACACCCCGCCTGCAAGTCCTTGGACCAGACGTGAAGGAAGAAGGTCAGTAGCGAAAGGCTGAAGAAGATCACAAGCGGTGTGCCGAAATCCGCAGTTCTAGATATCCAAGCCGGTGGCGTCGCTGATCGCTTTTTGGCCATCCAAAACTCTCCCGCGAGCTCAAACCGAGTGACCCGACCGTCACGTACAGTACGTCGTCTTCGCACCCACGAACCCGCAAGGCGTCTCATGTTCGACCGCGAAACCTGGGAATTTCTGAGCTACGTCGTCACCGTCTTCGGGTTGCCGCTCGCGATCATCGTCTTCATCTACGAGCAGCGGCGGGAGCGTGCGAACGAGGAAGAGGAGATCTACCAGCGGCTGAGCGATGAGTACACGAACTTCATGAAGCTGGTGCTTGAGAACGCGGACCTGAGGCTCTTCAGCGCGGAAAAGGTCGAGCTGACCGCGGAGCAGAAGGAGCGCAAGTGGACGATGTTCAACATTCTGGTCGCGCTGTTTGAACGGGCGTACATCCTGGTGTACGAGGAGCGGATGACGCCGCACACCCGCCGCTTGTGGCTTTCGTGGGAGGACTACATGCGGGAGTGGTGCCGCCGGCCGGACTTCCGGGCGGCGTTGCCGGAGCTTCTGCGGGGCGAGGATGAGGATTTCGCGGCCACGATCACGCGGATCGCGGAAAAAGAAGGCGTGCAGCCGCAACCGCATTCGGTACAATCCGGAAGTTGATCAGAGGGTTCGCCCGGTCGGGTAGGAACCTGTTTGGACTGTTCGGTATTCCGAAGGGAATGGCATGCTCAATCGTCGTGAGGCGGTCAAGGTTGGTCTTGCTGGGGCGGTCGGTTTGATGAGCGGGGGGAGCGCCTCGGCCGCGATCTCGATGGTCGCTCGGGCGGGTGTTCGCGGCGACACTCGGGACGACAGCGCGGCGGTCAAGCTCGGGTTTGAGCTTGGCACGCAAGCGTGGACGTTCCGCGACCGGTCGACGTTCGAGACGCTTGAGATCGCCAAGTCGCTCGGCCTGAAGTTCATTGAGCTGTACCCCGGGCAGCAGCTCTCGAAGACCGCCAAGGACGCCAAGACGGGGCCGGACCTGACCTCGGCGCAGCGGAACGATCTGCTTGGCGCGATGAAGGAAGCCGGCATCACGCCGCGGGCTTTCGGCGTCATCGGGCCCGCCAACGACGAGAAGGATGTTCGCCGGCACTTTGAGTTCGCGAAGGACATGAAGATCGGCGTCATCACCTGCGAGCCGACGCCGGATGCGTGGGACCTGGTCGAGAAGCTCGCGAAGGAGTACTCGATCAAAGCGGCGTGCCACAACCACCCCAAGGACTCCCGCTACTGGAACCCGGACACGGTGGTTTCCTCGGTGAAGAGCCGGGCGGCTCTGCTGGGTGCCTGCGCCGACGTCGGCCACTGGACGCGTTCGGGCCTGGACGCCGTCGAGTCTCTGAAGAAGTACGAGGGCCGGCTGATCTCCCTTCACCTCAAGGACATCAAGGACGTCAAGGGCGAGAAGATCGATCAGCCGTGGGGCACGGGCAACACCGGGATCGCGGCGGTGCTGAAGGAGATCCGCCGTCAGAAATTCGCCGGGTACATGTCCGTTGAGTACGAGTACGGCGCGGGCAAGGAACTGGAAGAGAACGTCCGGAAATCCATCGCGTTCTTCGACGGAGCGTGTGCGGCGATCGTGGCCGAGGAAGCCAAAGCCGGCGCCCCCGCCAAGAGCGAGTCCAAGCAGGGCAAGTGAGGAGCAGGTTCATGAATCGGGCAAGCAAGCGGGGCGGTGGAATGGTTTCGTTGCGCACGGTGTGCGCCGCGATGGCGATCGTGATGGCCGCCGGAACGGCCAGCGCGCAGTATTCCACCCCCAAGAAGAAGAACGCGCCGGCCGCAGCCGCTCCGAGCGAGACCGTCGCGACGGCCGCTCAGAAGATCCTCACCGACCTCGCGGAGATCGGTGATCTTTCCAAAGCCAAGTCCGAAGCGGACACGCTGCTCAAGAAGGTCGTCGCCGACAAGGGTGCTCCCGGGGACCTGATCGCCGCCGCTCGCACGCGCCGGATCGTCCGGTTGATCGATGCGGGGATGAAGGGCGAGACCGTGCCCACCGACAAGCCGGCGTCCGCTTCCAAGGAAAGCTCGGTGAAGGAGGTGCGTGATCGCACCGCGTTCATGATCGCTTCGCCGGCGTTCGCCGATTCGCTCGCGTGGCTTTACGATGCGAAGCGCGACTCCGGCCCCGGCGTCTTTCGCGTGGTGGGCGACCTGATCACCGCGAAGGCGCCCTTTGAGAACTATCCCGAGCTTGCGGCCGCGATCGCGGTCGTCCACGATCAGACGAATCCGCGCAAGCAGGAATGGTCGCTGGACCACGTCGGGGTGATGAAGCACTTCCTGGGCGGGTCCTTCCGGCCTTTCGCGCCCGGGAAGATGCCCGCGGTGCTTCTGACTCACGTCGTGGACATGGTATGCGGCGGCGGCGAGATCGAGTGGGCCGCGCGGCAGTACGGGTACCAGCCCGCCGTGGGCAAGCGGTACTTCGATGTTCGTTACGACAACATGCACTTTGAGCACGGGCAGAAGAAAGCCATCGAGGGGCACCCGTACACGCTTCAGAACATCAAGAAGCTCGGCGGCGTCTGCGTCGAACAGGCGTACTTCGCCGAGCAGATCGGCAAGTCGATGGGCATTCCCGCGGTCACCGTCGTCGGTCGCGGGGATGATGTCGGCCATGCCTGGGTCGGGTATCTCCGCCAGCAGGGCAAGTCCTACTGGTGGGACACGACCGAGGGGCGGTACAAGGACTACAAAGGCGAAGCCGCTTCGGTCCGCGATCCGCAGACGGGCGAGAGCATCAGCGACGGCGAGCTTTCGATGGTGGCCGAGCGGGCGTCGTACGACGGCCAGTCGGTCCGTTTGTGCTTGGCGCTGGCGGACGCTTCGACTGTTGTGGAATCAACGCCCGAGGCGCTCGAGCTTTGCGAGCGGTCGGTGAATGCGTGTCCGTACGTGCCGGCGGCGTGGGACCGGATCGCCGAGCTTGCGAAGAAGGAGTCGTTCTCGCCGGCGGACCTTGAGAAGTGGGGCGGAGCGGCGGTGACGCTTTGCGGGACGAAGTACCCGGACTTTGCGCTGAAGTTCCTCACGCCGATCGTCGCCGCGATGAAGAACCCCTTGGAACGGGCCCCCGCGTGGGCCTGGATCCGGACCAAGCTCGTCGATTCCCAGCGGAACCGGACGTACTTCCGGTACGACCTGGCGGTGAAACTCCGCATGCTTGAAGCCGACGCCATGCGTGACGGCGGGGACCTGGGCCGGGCTTGGAATCTCTACCGCGACTGCATTCAGCAGTACGGAAAGGAGACGCCTGCGGTACAGGAAGCGGCGGACCGCTGCGACCGCATGCTCGCCGACGGCGGCAAGGGCCCGGGCGACGCGGCCGAGTTCTGGAAATGGGCTTGGAGCAAGACCGACGAGCCCGACGACATGTCGGCTGAGTTCGCCAGGGGGAGCAACTGGGCGGTTTTCGGGATGCGGTACGCGATGGCTTTGGACCGGGCGGGAGACCGCAGCAAAGCCGAGAGCGTCCGCAAGAAGATCATGCCCAAGCAGAAGTGAGCCGTCCGCGTGGCGGGTTGAGTAGGATCTTTCGTGCCCGGCAGACTCCATCTCGCGACACCGCCGACGCTTCTGGGTGAGCGTTACGGCATCATCACCATGGATCCCTCGCTGAGGCTTTGGACGCCGAGGTACGCGATCGCGCCGGGGCAGGAGACGCTGATCCTGCGCGGGATCGAGGGCGTGCGGACGGCGGCGCCGGTGCCGCGCGGGATGGTGGGCAAGCCGCTCGCGGGGCTGCCGTGCGAGATCACGACGGCGCGGTGGGGGCTTGTGAGTTCGTGGGCGTCGTCGCCGGACGTTGGCGTGTCGGTGATCGATTCGGCGGCGGAGACGCTGGAGCGGCGGCCCGTGCTTTGGGAGCTTTTCTCGAGGCGGCGGTGCGTGGTGCCGGTGGACGGTTATTACGAATGGCGCGACGCCGCCAAGCGGGAGCCGCACTGGATCGGCGTGATGGACGCTTCGACCCGGTCGACGGCGCCGTTCCTGCTCGCGGCGGTGTGGGACCGGTGGGAAGCGGATCCCAAGCCGCGTGACGGGACCGCTCCGGCGAGCGGGCCGAACACGGTCGACACCTTCGCGATTCTGACGATCCCGGCGAGCGGACCCGTGACGGCGGTGCACCCGCGGCGGCCGATGATCCTGCCGGTGGAGCGGCTTGCGGAGTGGCTGGGCCCATCGCGGGATGATGAAAAGAACAACGCCGAGCGGCTGCGCTCGGCGTGCGTGGATGCTCCGATTCCGGAAATGACCTGGTACGCGGTGAGCCAGCTGGTGAACAGCCCGCGTCACGACGATCCTCGGTGTCTCGAGCCGGCGGCGCGGTTGGCGCTGCCCGGGTTCGGCGACTAGAACGAGGCGGCCCGACTCAGATGTGCTTGTCGGCGATGTTCAGCGAGCGGCCGGCGGCGCGCTTGCGGTTCATCATCTTGCGGCCGTTTGTGGTCTTCATGCGAGCGCGGAAACCGATGGAGCGCTTGCGTTTGATGCGGCTGGTGCGGTGCGGATAATGCATGGCTGCTTCCCAAAGAGGCTGACCCGTCGGCACGCCGTGGCTCGGCATCGTCCCGGACGGGCCTAGACACTAGGCGGACGCCGGACGTGAGGCAACCCTCCCGGAGGTGATGATCGGGTTTTGATTGGTATGAAATGAAGGTCTTTGGGCCTCTTGGACGGAGCCCGTGATGCCGATATTGTGAGGGAGCGGGCCGCGGCGATGCGGCTTGCGACAAGGGATCGCTGCCGCTCGTGGGCCGTCGGGACGTTACCGACGACCCGGGAGCGTCCGCGGCCCCGGGTAATCAGGGACGTGTCCATGGACGCGACGGTTCGGGCCTCGGTGGAGGCTTCACTCGGTTATACCTTCAAAGACGAGTCGCTCCTCGGTCGTGCGCTCACGCACGCTTCCTTGACGGAGGTTCGGAGCGAGTCCAACGAGCGGATGGAGTTTCTCGGCGACGCGGTGCTGGGGCTCGTCGTCTGCGAGAGTGTCTACGAGCGTTATCCGAAGATGCTCGAAGGGGACATGACGAAGATCAAGAGCCTGGTCGTCTCGCGGCAGGTGTGCGCGGACCTGGCCAAGTCGTTGGGTCTGGACAAGGCGCTCTCGATGGGCAAGGGGATGACGGCGCCCGGGGTGCTTGAGATCCCGATGTCGCTTGCGGCGGCTTCGGTCGAGTCGGTGGTGGCGGCGATGTATCTCGACGGCGGGTATGAGCCGGTCAAGAGGCTGCTCCGCGAGAAGCTCGATCCGCAGATCGATGAAGCAGCGCAGAGCCGGCACCAGCAGAACTACAAGTCCTTCCTTCAGCAGCACGCGCAGCAGAACCGGCTCGCGACGCCGCAGTACCGCGTGCTTGATGAGCAGGGTCCCGACCACGCCAAGTGCTTCAAGATCGCCGTGGAGATCGGCGACCAGCGGTTCACGCCGAGCTGGGGTCAGGCGAAGAAGCGGGCTGAGCAGGAAGCCGCGCTGAACGCGTTGCGTGAGCTTGGCGTGCTGGATCAGGTCGAGGGCACATGATCGGGGAAGGCGCGGAGCGTCGTTTCGGACGGCCCGCGCGACTGGAGTGAGAGTGCTGGCTTAGCGGCGGCGACGGCGCAGAGCCATCAGTCCGCCCATGCCCACCATCGCGAGCGAAGCGGGCGTGGGGACGACGGTCATGGCGGTGAGGATCGCTCCGCCGCCGATCTCGCCGATCATGCTCGCCTGACCGGTCGCGAGGTTGACGGTCCAGAACGTCGAGCGGGCGAGGCTGGCGTCGCGGACGCTCATGTACGCGATGCCGGTCGCTCCGGAGATGTCGAACCCGGCCATGTCGGTGACATCGGTGCCCAGGAAGCCGACCGTGATCAAGCCGCCGTTGTTCGGGGGATTCTGGATGATCAGAGCGTCACGCAGGCTGTCAACGTTGTAGAGGGTCGTCGAGGTCGCTCCGGCGAAGTTGTTGGTGTACGCGGACGCGACGATGTTGGGGTTCATGCCAAAGCCGGAATCGCCGACGTTGTACGCGAGGTTGCCGTCGACCGCCGCGATCGCGCCGGTGATCGGGTTCAGACGCAGGTTCTGGTCCGCGTCGGAGGTCACGCGGATGCGGTCCACCGTGGGGTTGAAATCAAACCCGAAGGACGAGCCGTTGAGGGCCGTCGAGAAGGTCGATCCGACGCGGGTCGCCGCGCCCGTCGCCGCATTGATGCGGTAGAGGTTGCTCTGGCTGCCCAGAGCGTAAAGCTCGCCGGTGGCCGGGCGGACGTCGATCCCGCGGATGACTTCGTTGCTGGCCAGGCCGGAGATGGCGACGCCGGAAAGCAGCGTGCCGGTCGCGCTCGAATCGAAGGTGATGAGCGTCTGCTCGAGCGTCACGCCGTAGATGATCTCGGCGCTGGCGCTGCCGGCGAGGAAGAAGGGAACGGCCAACAGGGAAATGCGGGAAACCATGAAGTCCTCCAGGAAACGGCCGAACAGCCACCGCCGGGGCGCGGGTACGCACCGGACCGCCGGGAGCGGTTGGCTTTCGGAACTCCGGACCTTCGGACCCGGGGAGGACGCGGTTTTTGGGCCGTGAAGAAATTCCGGAGCGAATCGAACGGGCCATGTGGGCCGAAGAAGCATTGGGTATGATGTTCCTTGAGGCAGGTCGGCCTCGGGAGACGTCAGGCTTTGGCTGAGCAGTTCCTTCAACGCATCGCAAACGGCGACGCTTCCGCGGTTCGCGGCTGTCTCGATGAGTACGGAGGAATGGTCTGGGGCCTTGCCAAGCGGTATCTGGCCGCGATGGGGGATGACGCCGAGGATGCCGTGCAGGAGATTTTTGTCGAGGTCTGGCGTTGGGCCGGGCGTTACGACCCCTCGAAGGGGACGGAAGCCGGCTTCATCGCGACGGTGGCGCACCGGCGTCTGACGGATCGTCAGCGTCGGGCGATGGCGCGTCGCGGCGGGGAGCTGCCGGAGGATCGCGTGCTCGCGGGCGCGGAGCAGGCTCCGGTGTTTGAGACCAAGGAGTCCGCGAGCCGAGCGATGGCCGCGCTCGGGCAGTTGTCTGCGGAGGAGCGTCAGGTGCTTTGGTGCTCGCTGTATCACGGGCTGAGCCATGAGCGGATCGCGGGGATGACTTCGCAGCCGGTGGGCACGGTCAAGACGCGGATCCGTCGCGGCCTGGCTCGCCTGCGGGAGCTTTTGTCGGGAACGGGCGCGGGTGGGGCGGGCGGCGCGGGGCTGAAGGAGGTGGCTCCATGAGCATGCAGCCTCCGAACGCGACCGACCTGGCGCGGGCAAAGGAACTGATGAGCGCGGCGATGCTCGGCACGCTCGCCGACGCGGAACGCGCGGAGCTTCTCTCGCTTCAGAACAAGCTCGCCGCTTCGGGCGTCAGCATCGCGTCGCTGGCCGAGGACGCCGAGCTTGCGGTGGGCGAAGCGATCGCGGCGATGGGCGCACGGTCCGAAGCCATGCCGGCGGCGCTCCGCGACAAGATCGAAGCGATGGGTCGCGGCTTGGTCGCTGGCGGCAACGCCGGGGTCGCCGGCCGCGTCGCACCCCCGTCGGTTTCCACTTCCGGCGGGTTGGGCGGCGGGCTGGGCGGCTGGATTGTCGCCGCGTGCGCGGTGATCGTCGCAACCGTCGGATGGATGCGCCCCGCGCGGGTGATCACGTCCGAGCCGGCGCCGGTGCTCTCGGCTTCGCAGCAGCGTGCCGAGCTTCTGTCCAACAGCGATTCGCAGGTGCTCTCGTGGTCGACCGGGCCGGACCCGGCGGGCAAGGAAATCAAGGGCGACATCGTCTGGAACACCCGCCTCCAGAAGGGCTATCTGCGGTTCCGCGGCGCGGCCAAGAACGATCCTACCCGCGAGCAGTACCAGCTCTGGATCTTCGACAAAGCCCGGCAGGAGTTCGCCGTGGATGGCGGCGTCTTCAACGTCGCCGACAACTCGGTGGACTCCGGCACCGGCGACATCATCATCCCGGTGGATGCCAAGCTCCGCGTCTTTGACCCGGCTCTCTTCGCGGTCACCCTTGAGCGACCGGACGGCGTCGTCGTGACCGACAAGGGCCGCATCGTCGCGACAGCTTCGCCCGAAGCCCCCAAGGGCGCGGAGCCGGAGAAGAAGCAGTAAAGCACCGCGAAGTTCGGGGGCGAACGGGGTTCCGTCACACGAGGGGCGCATGAAAAACCCCGCGCTCGCACGCGGGGCTTGATGGTGCCTGGGGTCGCCTTCTTACGCCAGAGCCGCGGCGCCCGAGATGATCTCGGTGAGCTCGGTGGTGATCTGGGCCTGGCGGGCGCGGTTGTACTTGCGGGTGTAGAGCTTGCCCATCTTGCCGGCCGCGTCGGTCGCGGCTTTCATCGCGACCATGCGGGCGATGTGCTCGCTGACGACCGCGTCGTTGAAAGCCTGAAAGAGGACGGCGCGGACGGCGGCGGGGAGCAGGTCGTTGAGGAGCTGCTCAGCGCCGGGGGTGTACTCGTAGATGACCTTGTGGGCGGGCTGCGTGACGGCGGCTTCGGTCTTCTTCTGGTTGCGGGCGAGCTCGGCCGCGGCTTCGGGGCTGAAGGGGAGGAGCTGCATCACCGAGGGGACCTGCTTGCCGGCGGAGAGGAACCGCATGTAGATGATGTTGACCGAGGAGATCTCGCCCTTGGAGAAGCGCTCGATGTACTCGTTGGCGAGCTTCTGCACGGCGTCGTAGCTGGGCTTGTCGCCGAAGGTGTGCTGGCGGGCGACGGGGACGTTGTTGAAGCGGAGGAACGCGACGCCCTTCTTGCCGACGAGGTCGACCTGCCCGGCCTTGGCGGCGGGGTTGGCTTTGAGGTACTGCATCGCAGTGCGGAGGACGTTGCTGTTGTAAGCCCCGGCGAGGCCGCGGTCGGAGGTGATGACGAGGGTGAGGGGCGGGGCGGCGGTCTGGCCGCTGTCACCCTTGCCGAAGAGGGGGTGGGAAACCTCCTCGACGGATCCGGCGAGATCGGCGACGAGGCCGAAGAGGGCTTCGGTGTACGGCTTGCCGGCGGTCGCGCGCTGCTGGGCGGCGGCGAACTTGGCGGTGGCGATCATCTGCATCGTCTTGGTGATGCGGCGGATGTTGCCGACGGCCTTGATGCGCTTCTTGATCTCGCGGGTCTTTGCCATAGGGAGGCAAGGATAGCCCGCGCGGGACAGAAAGGCGTGAATCCCGTCGTGGGGAGGCCCCGCCCGGAAGGCAGTGGCCCGGTTTCAGACAGGATTTTGCTTGGATTGTGATCGGTATGGATGGGGCGGGAGCAAAGGCCAGTGACTCCCGCATTCCGGGCATCGCTTGGGCCCGATGTTCAAGCCGAGGAGAAGGTCGGGAGCCAGGCCCGGGTCGCAGCCCCTGAGGTCGTACTTGCAGTCCGGGCAGAATTGACGCTTCAGGGCTCGGGTCAGGAAGGAGCGCTTGGAGGAACGCCAGAGGTGCACTGCGAGTGTGACCGTTACGGCCGCCAGTGTCATTCCAATCGCCAAATCCCAGAACGCGACAACCCAGACGATCAGGTACAAGGCGTTGCGTGTCGCGGAGAACGGGTGATCGATCCACTCGTGATCGTCGTGGCGGACGTTCGCGTTGCTTCGGTCGAGAAGGAGTTCGTTCCAAGAGGCGAGACGGAAACGCAGGTCGTCTCTAAACCCCTCTGGATCGGCCAAGCCTTTGGGCTCGGGCGGGCCCGAAAGGGTCTCATAGGGCTCGATGCGGGCGGCGCGGTGTTGTTCGAGGGACATCTCCGGGTTGAGCCCGGGGAGGCGGTCCCAGATGCATGCGTCTTCGGGCATGGTGCGGCCGTGGGGGGTGGGTGCGAAGGGTCAGCGGGTAGGGGATGCGGTGACGGGTGGCGGAACGAGGGGCCAGAGCGCGCCGCACTCGGGGCAGTGGCGCGGGCCGATCGAGATGCCGAGGGTTTCGGGGTCTAAGGGCGGGTCGGCGTGGATACCCGCAAGGTCGTAGCCGCAGTCGGGACAGTGGCGGTGGAGGAAGCGGCTCACGGTGCGGCGGATGAAGCGTTGGTTGGCGTGGCCGATGAATGCGGCAAGAGCCGTGAGGCCGACGACCAGGAAGACCGGGTTCGTGAAGGGATTGACTCCATAGAAGAGAGCGGTGCAGAAGAACGCGGCCTGAAACAACCAGAACGGAATGGCGGGCCATTCGAGCCACCCCGCCTGGTGGGGCTGGAGCGCGGCGGCGCGTCGGATGCGTTCCTTGGCGATCAGTTTCCCTTCCACCGGCGCTTCGAACATCGCGGTGCGTTCCAACGCGAAGGGTCGGTACTCACGCGGGCCGACGGGCATGACCCGCGAGGGCGCGCGAACGATGGCGCGGTAGATGTCCCACGCGGCGTGGTCCTTGGCGGGCATGCCCCCCAGTGTACCGACCCCCACCATCCCCCCGGAAGGC